>JBJFGC010000129.1:0-4260 GCA_051892315.1 Eubacteriales bacterium | reverse complement strand
GAAAAGAAAATTTTCCGAAGCTTTTCTTCCAGTATAGGACAAAACAGACTTACGCTTCGGTTGCTTCGGTGAGATAGTCTGCCACATCGCCGACCGTGATAAACTTATGGATCACGTCGTCGCCGATTTCAATGTCGAATTTTTCTTCGCACAGAAGAATCAGGTCGGCCAGCTCAAGCGAATTGATGCCAAGGTCGCCCATTAACTCCGCCTGCGGCGTAATTTCCTCTTCCTTGATGGATAACTCCTCTACGAGCAGCTCTTTGATTTTTTCGTACATGATTTTTTCAAACTCCTTGCTGTGGTTAAGTCGTGATGGGTGAATTGCGTATGCAGATATTATAATTATAAATACATTCTACCCCGGTGTCAAGCATTTTTGCGCATAAATTTTAAATTCTTACGGAATCATCTTGAAATCATGCGAAATTGCTGTTATAATAAAGAAAAAGAAAACAGCTTCGGCTGAAAATTTATCTCAAAGGAGAACCATCCTATGAAAACCAGCGTATCTTCCTACAGCTTCGGTCCCTATATGTCCGAAAATAAGCTCGGCTATCTCGGAATTATTGACAAGGCAAAGGAAATCGGCTTTGACGGTATCGAATTTACCGATGGTGCCTACATGAATGAAGCGGACTCCGCAAAAAAAATCAAGGAACGCTGCGCAGAGCAGGGCCTCGAAACCGTCGCTCTTGCCGTCGGCGCCAACTTTCTTACCTCCAACCTCAAGGATGAAATCGCGCGGGTCTGCAAAATGGTCGACTACGCGGCAGAGGTCGGCTTCAAAATGATGCGTCATGACGTAACCGGCGGTTTCGGTGACGGCAGAAAGCATTCCAGAGGCTACGACAACGCGCTCCCGTTGATCGCAGAAGGCTGCCGCGAGGTATCCAAGTATGCAGAGCAGAAGGGTGTGCGCACCATGACCGAAAACCACGGTTACTTCTCTCAGGACGCACAGAGAGTCGAAAAACTCATCAATACCGTCGCATACGATAACTTTGGCGCGCTCGTCGACCTCGGTAACTTTATGTGCGCGGACGAGGATCCGAGTCTCTCCGTTTCGATCATGGCTCCTTACGCGTTCCATGTTCACGCAAAGGACTTCCACTATAAGTCCGGCATGGACGTCAACCCGGGTGCGGGCTGGTTCCAGACCAGAGCGGGCAACTACATCCGCGGCGCCATCATCGGTCATGGTGAAGCAAAGATTTACCAGAGCATCCAAACCCTCAAGAGAAACGGCTACGACGGGTTTGTCACCGTGGAATTTGAAGGCATGGAAGACAATCTTCAGGGAATTTCCCTCGGCCTTCAGAATCTCCGGAGATTTATCGGCTGATTCTATTCTGCGGGACCGGTTCCGAAAGGAAAATCAAAAAAGCAGGGAGAATATTCCGAGAGAGTCCTCCCTGCTTTCTCATTATCATGCTGCGTTATGCGGGGTTAATAGAAAATGGATGAAAAAAAACGAAAAAAACGGAGAATGCTCGTCGGAATCCTTATTGTGTCGCTGCTTGGCGCGGTGAGCTGGATTCTGCTTGAAAATCCGCAGATTTTTGAAATCAAAAAGGACAGCGATAAAGTGACATCGATGTACTCGGATAAGCTGTACAGCTATAACTTTTATCCGACCGACTATGACCTCAATCCGGAAGAAGACGAACGGTATATGCAGTACGACCGGTATGTTTATTACAAAAACGGGAACGTCTCACAGGCGATTCTCGAAGGCGAGGAGGATGCTTATGGTCCGGCGGTGAAGTTCTTTACCGAATATTTCGCCACCATTATTGCCGGAGACGCGGAAACCTACAACACTTACTTCACCGATCATTATTACGAATCCAACGAGCCGTACGATCGGTTTGCTCCGCAGATGCTGTACAACATTGAGGTCGAGCAGCTCAGCGAGACCACAAACGAGGATGGAACAACCGTCTGGGCTTTTAACGTCACCTATATGATTCACCGGAACGACGGGACCTTCCGCAACGACCTCGACAGCGATTCGTCCAAAAAGCTGTACTTTGAGCTTGTTCAAGGCAAGGACGGGATCGTAAAAATCGACCGGATCACCTATTACAAACGTTGAACAGACCATTCAGAAACTTCCAATAAAAAGGATCTACGATCATGAAAAAAAACTTGTCTCTAATTTTTGCTCTGCTCTTGCTGTTTCAGATGGTATCCTGCTCGTCCGGCAGCACAGAGCAGGAAAACACCGGGGCTGCTTCCCCTCTTACCGCTTCGGATTCCCAGCCGAACGAAGAAACAGAAACGGGAACGGAAACGGAAAAGCCTTACCTTGACAATCTTCCGGAGGACCTCAACTTCGGCGAACAGGACTTCACCGTCCTTGTCCGCGATGAGAGGGTAGCGGATATGTTTGTCGAGGAGCTGACCGGAGAAGCTGTATCTGACGCGATTGCGGAACGTACCATCAAGCTGGAGGAGCGGCTCGGCATAAAGTTCCAGGTCCGCAACCTGCCGAGCGACTCCGGACAGTGGAAAACTGCCATTTCCGGTTCCGTTCAGGCAGCGGACGGAGCGTATGACGTTGTTTTTCCGGACTACTGGTGGGGCATTGAGCTCGGCGGCTATTATCAGAACCTTATGGAGCTTCCGTACCTGGATTTCTCGCAGCCCTACTGGTGCGCCGGGTGGAACGAAAACAACGAGTTCTACGGCAAGCTTTACACCGCAGTCGGTGATTTCAGCCTTGACCTTATTCTCAATACCGAGGCGATTTTCTTCAATCAGCGGCTGATTGACCAGCTTCAGCTGGAAAGTCCGTACGACCTTGTAAAGGAAAACCGATGGACGTCCGATAAGCTCATCGAAATGAGTGAATCGGCGCTCCTTGACCTGGACGGCGATGGTACGTACAATCCGTCCAAGGACCAGTTCGGTTTGATGTACAACCTCCACGGCGGACGCGGTTATCTCTATGCATACGGGATGCGGCTGGCCAACAAAACGGAGGATGGCGGCTGGGCGTTGGACTACTACAACGATCAGTTTGTCAAAATCTACGAGACCGTGTACAAAATGACCAACGAAACTCCGTCCGTACATTATGCGACCTCGGTGGACGTTAACGCTCGTTTTGCTTCCGGAAACCTTCTGTTCCTGACCGGAGGACTTGCATCGGCCAGACTGACCGAGCTGCGTGAAATGGAAGACGACTTCGGTATTGTGCCTTATCCGAAGCTTGACGAAACGCAGAACAATTACATTTCCTTCAACTTCGGTACGTCCTACGCGGCGGTTCTCAAGAGTGCCGGTGCGCCGGAAATGTCTGCTGCTGTTCTCGAGGCTCTTTGCGCGGAAAACCATAAATCGGTTGTGCCGGTGTTGTATGAAGACGCGCTGAAGGAAAAATATTCACGCGATTCTACGACTGCAGAAATGCTTGATATTCTTCAGTCCACAACCTATTTCGACTTTGTATTTGTCAACGACGCGGCCCTCGGCGCGCTCTGCAATTACTATTATGACTCCATCGTGAGCAAGTCGCAGGATGTATCGTCCCTGTACACGAGACGTGCCAAGGTCAGCGAAAAGCAGATGGAAAAGCTGCTGGAATCGTATCAGGATGACTAAAGGATATGCAAATCAAAACCACCGGATCAACCGGTGGTTTTGATCAAAGGAGAAATGTTATGCCGCCTCTGTCTGTTCTTATCAAGCCTGCGTCCGGCCTGTGCAACATGCGCTGCCGGTACTGCTTTTATACGGATGAAACCGACCGGCGCGAAATTGCGTCGTACGGAATCATGTCGCTGGAAACCGCCGAAGCGTTGGTACGCCGTGCGTTTGAATATGCCTCCGGTTCCGCGGATTCTGTCCGCGGGAGCGTAACCTTCGCCTTCCAGGGAGGAGAACCGACGCTTGCCGGTACGGAATATTACCGTGCGTTCACGGAGTTTGTGGATCGCTATAATACCCAAAAAATTCCGGTGGCGTACGCCATGCAGACCAACGGGTATCATCTTCCGGACGAGCTGTGCGATCTTCTTCGGGAACGCCGGTTTCTCGTCGGGGTGTCGCTGGACGGAAACGGTGCGGTGCATGACGAATTGCGAAAGGACGCCGCCGGAGAGGGAACCTTCCGACGGGTGAACGCGTCCATCCGAAAGCTGGAGACATACGGCATCGACTACAACATTCTCACGGTTGTGACGGATGCGGTAGCGAAGAACATTGCGCGGATTTACGCATATTTCCGCAGCAAAAACTACCGCTATCTGCAGT
>JBJFGC010000128.1:0-4261 GCA_051892315.1 Eubacteriales bacterium | reverse complement strand
TTACCGTGAAAATGCCTACACCGGAACTGTCGAATCCTTTGAACAATGGAAGAAAAACACCGGTGAAGATTATACCACCCCGCAGCTCCGCTCCGATAAAGATGGAAAAAGCGGGAAGAGCGTCTGGATTCCGCTCGTTCCCGCACGTGCGCGAAACAAAGATGGCTACCGTTCCGAACTGGAACGCGCCGGTTTTACTGTGGAAAGCTTTGCGGAAATGGATCAGAGTTCTGCGATTCCCTTCTCCATCTCCATTTACGCAAGAAAATAGACGAATCCGTCTATTTTTCGCTTTTGCCTGACAGCTCCTCTTTGAATGCCTCCTCCAGCTGCTGCAGTGCCTGCGTCAGTGTCGCGCGGCTGCATGCCAGATTGATGCGCTGGAATTGTCCCGCATCACCGCCAAACATCCTTCCTCCGTCCAGCCACAGCTTCGCCTTGCCGATGATAAAACGGTCCAACGCGCTGCCTCTCAGACTCGTGGCACTGAAGTCAAGCCATATGAGGTAAGTCCCCTCCGGCTCAATCAAACGAACCTGCGGCAAACGTTCGGCCAGATAGTTCCGCAGAAAAGACAGGTTGTCCTCGATGTAGTTCTTCACCTCACAGAGCCATTCCCCGCCCTCACGGTACGCGGTTTTGCACGCGAGAAGTCCCATCGTGTTCAGCTGGGAATACCCCGCCGCGGCAACCTGCCGCCGGAACGCTTCGCGCAGCCCCCGGTCGGGAATAAAAATGTTGGATACCTGCAGCCCTGCCAAATTGAAGGTCTTGCTGGGCGCGGTGCAGATGATCACATGGTTCCGGATCTCCCCCTCCAGCGCTGCGGCGGAGAAAAACGGATGTCCCGGACGCGTGAAATCACAGTGAATCTCATCGGTAACAAGAATCACACCGCAGCGGACGCAAAGTTCCGCGACCCGCTCCAGTTCCCCGCGCGTCCAGACGCGGCCCACCGGATTGTGCGGGGAGCAAAGGATCATCATCTTTACCCGCTCGTCACGAAGCTGCGTCTCAAGCTTCTCAAAATCCATTTCATACCGCCCGTCCCGCAGGACAAGCTCGTTCTCAATCAGCTTCCGGCGGTTGTCGCGGACCACCTCAAAAAAGGGATAGTATACCGGCGGCTGAATCAGAACGGCGTCTCCTTCTTCGGTGCAGGCCCGGACCGCCATCGCCAGCGCGAAGACGACGCCCGGTGTCTTCACCAGCCATTCTTCCTCCGGCGTCCATCCGTGATGTTCGCGGAACCAGTCGGACAATGCCTCAAAATAGTCGTGCTTCGTTTCGGTATAACCGAATACGCCGTGTTTTGACCGTTCGACCAGCGCGCGAATGACTGCTTCCGGCGCCGGAAAATCCATGTCGGCTACCCAAAGGGGCAGAATGTCCGCCGGCCGGCCGCGTTCGGCGGCAAAATCGTATTTCAGACAGTCGGTATTCCAACGGTCTGTTTCCCAAAAAACGCTCATTCGTTCCCCTCCAGCGCCTGCTTTAAATCGGCAATCAGATCGTCCGCCGCTTCGATCCCTACGCTGAGGCGAAGCAGGGTGTCCGTAATGCCCAGATGCTGCCGCTCCTCCTCGGAGAGATTGGTGTGTGTCTGCGTCAGCGGATAGGTAATCAGCGAATCCACTCCGCCGAGACTTTCGGCAAAGGCAATCAGTTTGGTGTGCGTCAGGCAGCGACAGGCAGTTTCTGCACTGTCGGTACGGAAGGAAATCATGCTTCCGAAGCCCCGCGCCTGCCGTTTGGAAATCTCGTACCCGGGATGCTCGGGCAAGCCAATGTAGAATACTTCGGCAATATGGGGAGCGGTTTTCAGCCATGCGGCGATTTTCATCGCGTTTTCCTGCTGCCGCTCCATCCGGATGGCCAGCGTCTTCACGCCGCGGAGGGTCAGCCAGGATTCAAAAGGAGAGAGAGCGCCGCCGGTGGTGGTCGCAATCTGCCGCAGGCGGCTGCCAAGTTCCGGATCCCGGACACATGCAAAGCCAGCCAGCGCGTCATTGTGACCGCAGATGAATTTGGTCCCGCTGTGAAGGACAACATCTGCACCCAGATCAAGCGGATTCATGAAATACGGAGACAAAAACGTATTGTCCACAAGAAACAGAAGCGAGTGACGGTGTGCGATTTCGGCGACGGCGGCCAGATCCGTGACCCGCATCATCGGATTGGTGGGACTCTCCACATAAATCGCCCGCGTTTCCGGACCGATGGACTGCTCGATCGCTTCCGGATCTGTGGTGTCAATAAAATCGAAACGGACGCCGTTTTTTTCGTTGATGCTGTGGAAAAGCCGGCTTGTTCCGCCGTACAGATCCTCGCCGGCGAGAATGCGGTCGCCCGGGCGGAACAGTTCCATGCAGGCGGTGATGGCCGCCATGCCGTTGGCAAAAGCGAGCGTATCGGACGCATGTTCCAGCGCAGAAATCTGTTCCTCCAGATACGTGCGGGTGGGGTTGCTCTCGCGGGTGTAGTCGTAGGCGCCGTATTTGCCGATTTTTGTGTGTGCAAAGGTAGCCGTCTGATAAATAGGGACGCTCAGTGCGTGCGTACCGTCACCGTCAAACGCAGTTCCCTTTCCGTGAAGACATCGGGTTTCCAGCTTGTATTCGTATTCCATCGGTTTTGTCCTCTCTTTGCCATGATTTAATAGGTGTCGCCTGCCAGCGGACGGATGTCCAGCTGCTCAATCACCGCCTGCGGCGACAGGCGGAAGACCGTTGCAATCACGATGCCGAGGTCGCTGGTTTCCAACAGTCGGGTATCCTCTCCGCTCTGCTTTTTTCTTCTCTCCGTGAAGGTTCCGCCGGGATTGATGAGGGAAACGCCGACACCGTACGCTTTCGCCTCCTCGCGCAGGTTATAGGCAAAGGAGCGCAGCGCCCATTTGGAAATGCCGTACACGCCGCCCTTATCCGTACGGATTCCGGCGGTCGAGCCGACCAGCACGATTCTGCCGTTCGGACTTTTTTGGAGAATCGGAAAGACTCTGCGGACAAGCCGGTAATGCGCAACGACGTTGGCTTCCAGAATGCGGCTTAACTCCTCCGCGGTCGGCTGAAGGACCGACCGTCCGGTTTCCGGATTGGGAAATGCAGCAGCGTTCAAAATCATTCCGTCCGGCAAAAACTCCCGTTCCAGATACTCGCCCAGCCGCTCGGCATCTTCTTCCTTTGTGATATCCGCCGTAAAAACCTCCGTCTCCGTCGGCAGTCCGGCCTTCGCTTCCGCAAGCGACTCCGCGTTCCGTCCGACCAACAGCAGACGATGACCGTCCCGCGCCAATTCCACAGCAGCCGCCCGTCCAATCCCGCGGCTTCCTCCAACAATCACGAGCTTCATCCTATGGCTCCTTTTTCTAAACAATAAAATGGTATGTTCGAGGGGAGAGTCCTTTTGGCAGAAAGTACCCTCCCCGCATTCTCAATCTCTATAAAGAATCGTATCCCTGACGTCCCAGCGGAGTGGCGGATGAGGCGTCTGGTCACCCCAACCGACATCTACATAAGTGACGAGACGAACCTCGTCGGGAACGTGGAAGGTGTTTTTCAAGCGGTCGACAAATTCCTGATTCGGGAAAGTCAGCCACACGCTTTCCAGACCGGCGGCGTGAGCGGCGAGGACAATGTTCTGTCCGGCTGCCCCCGCATCCAAAAGCTGATTGCGGACCGGCGTGAAGCAGTTGGCACGATAGCAGCGCATATCCTGGCAAATGACTAAGTGAATCGGGCCGCCCGGAACGTCGCTGCCGCGGAACAGACCGGGGTGCTCCTTCTCTTTCACGATGAGGTAACGGATGGACTGGACGTTGCAACCGTGCGCTGCCCAGAGCCCTGCCTCCAGCACCTTATCGAGAATCTCGTCCGGCACATCCTCATCCTTGAATTCACGGACAGAACGGCGTTCCTTCAGGATGGTAAAGAAATTGTCAGACATTTCCTGTGTAACCGGCGTCGGGCGGTAAGGCGTCAGGTCAACCTCCTCGCCGCGGGACAGCTTTGCGGCCGCGTCAATCAGGAAGGAAGCATAGCGGTATTCGGGAAGGTCCTCGGAAAGACCGCGTTCCCGCCAGATGCGGAGAAGACGCTTGGCGGTGTCCGCCTGCGTTTCCTTCAGGGTCTTGTGACGATAAGCAGCCTGATAGACCTGGATTTCAAGGGTGTGGTGGCTTCTTTCACGGACGCGCGCGCGAAACTCGACTTCATCCATTGCGAGAAGCTGTTCGTCATTGAAATTCATATTGGCATCCCAT
>JBJFGC010000127.1:0-4276 GCA_051892315.1 Eubacteriales bacterium | reverse complement strand
TTGGAGGTTCTCAGGAACCTTTCCTCAAAAGGTTCCTGAGCGGGGTCTGGGGCAGAGCCCCAGAGAATATCCCCCACCTAAACCACCTGAAATAAATAAAACTTCAGATAATCCGTCTCCGGCACATTGCGCAGAATCGGGTGATCCGGAGATTGAGCGCGGCGTTCAATCTGGCGGAGACTGACACCGGCATCGCAGGCAGCATCGTCGAGCATCTTTTCGAAGAGGTCTGTTTTCATAAAATGTGAACAGCTGCAGGTTGCGAGGTAGCCGCCGCGCGGTAAACAGCGCATGGCACGCAGATTGATGTCCTTGTAGCCACGGTAGGCGTCGCGTACCGTCGCACCGGATTTCGTGAACGCCGGCGGGTCCAGAATGATGCAGTCGTAGTCGTGCCGTTTTTCGTTTGCCATGTCGGTCAATAGCCGGAATACGTCCGCACAGATAAACGACATCTTGCCTTCCAGACCGTTCAGCGCGGCGTTTTTCTTCGTCTGCTCAATTGCGGATTCCGAAATGTCCACCGCCGTGACGTGCGCAGCACCGGCCGCCGCACAGTTCAGCGCAAACGCACCCGTGTGGGTGAAGCAGTCCAGAACCCGCCGGCCGGCTGCCAGCTTCGCTGCCGCACGGCGGTTGTACTTCTGGTCGAGGAAAAAGCCCGTCTTCTGCCCGTTTACGTAGTCGACGTCGTAGCGCAGCCCGTTTTCCGTCATGAGAACGTGCCCGTCCGCTTCTCCGGCAAACCGCTCCGGCTTCCAGTAACCGCAGAACGGCTCCATGCCTTCCAGCTTCCGTACCGCCGCGTCACAGCGTTCGTAAATCCGCCGCACCGTCACGCCGTACTCCGGCAGCACCCGCACGAGCGTTTCAAACAGCAGATCCTTGATCTTCTCCGTCCCCAGACACAGCGTCTGCGCGACGAGAATGTCCTCGAAGAGGTCCACCGTCAGTCCGGGGAACTGGTCCGCTTCGCCGAAAATCAGCCGGCTCGCCCGGAAATCGTCCCCCATGACCGTCCGCCGGTAATCCAGCGCATACCGGATCCGCCGCTCGTAAAACGCGGCGTCAAATTTGTCGTTCGCGTTGCGCGAAATCAGCCGCACCCGAATCTTCGACGCGGAATTGTAGTACCCCGTCCCGAGAAACCGTTCCTTCGGCGAGAACACATGCACAAGTTCTCCGTCCGCCGGCTCCCCGTCCGCGCGCACCACTTCGCCTTCGAATACCCACGGATGCCCCGCCTTCGCGTGCCGCTCCCCTTTTTCCGTTATAAAAATACGCGGTAAATCCATCATAATCTTTTCCTGTTGAACGTTTTTGAAAGGATTCGGGGAAAACTTTTCCCCAAAAAAAGCTTTCCCCGAGAAGTTTTCACCTGACGTGAGTTTGCCGGAACCGGCCCCCACCTCCAAAAATGAAGGAATAAGGTGCTGTGCCAATCCGAAAAATTTGCACAAACTTTGTCCTTTCATCCATTTTTGAAGTTTTTTGAAGGGGGTGCGGGGGAAAGCTTTTGTTCACAAAAGTTTCCCCCGCGAATCCCATCCATCTCACATTAACCTAATTTCGCAATCGCTGCATTGACGCCTGCGAGCTTTTCCTTGTATTTTTCCAGCTTGGCGCGTTCGGCTTCGACGACGGCGGCCGGGGCACGGCTGGTGAAGCCTTCGTTGGCGAGCTTGCTTTCGGCACGGCGGATTTCGTTTTCCACGTTTTTCCGCTCATTTTCGAGACGCTTGCGTTCCGCTTCAAAGTCGACGAGGTCGCCCAGCGGGATGTGGACGGTCGCCGCGTCGGTGATCACACGGACCGCGGTGTCGTCGTGGAACGTGTCAACCAGTTCCACCGCGGACGCGGACGCCAGTTTTTCAAAGAACGACGCGCTGTCCGCGAACGCGGAGGGATATTTCGTTTCGATGTACAGCTTCGCTTTGCGGGACGGAACGACGCCCATTTCCGCGCGGCGGGTGCGGATGGCACGGATGGCGTCGATGACCTTTTCCATGTCCGCTTCTTCGGACGCGAACACGAGGCTCTCGTCGTAGACCGGATAGTCCTTCACCATGATGCTGCCTTCCTCGCCCGGGAGACCGCTGTAGATTTCCTCCGTGATGAACGGCATGAACGGGTGCAGGAGCTTCAGCGTTTCCCGCAGGACGTACGCCAGAACGTTCTGCGCACATTCGCCGCGTTCGCCGCCCGCCGAAACGGAAGGCTTGGACAGCTCAATGTACCAGTCGCAGTACATATCCCACAGGAAGTCGTAAACGGACGACAGCGCAACGCCGATTTCGTAGTTGTCCAGGTTGGTTCCCACCGTCTGCACGCACTGTTCAAACTTCGTGAGAATCCACTTGTCCTCGGCCGCCAGACGGTCTGCCGCGGGAAGCTCGATGTGGTCAATGGTCAGGTTCATCATGACAAACCGCGCCGCGTTCCACAGCTTGTTTGCGAAGTTCCGCGCGGCTTCAATGCGCTCATCGGAGAAACGCATGTCGTTTCCGGGGCTGTTGCCCGTCGCAAGGGCAAACCGCAGAGCGTCCGCGCCGTACTTGTCGATGATTTCCAGCGGGTCGATGCCGTTGCCGAGGGATTTGGACATCTTCCGGCCCTGCGCGTCCCGCACCAGACCGTGGATGAGAACGGTATCGAACGGGACGTTGTCCGTGTATTCCAGCGCGCTGAAAATCATGCGGGATACCCAGAACGTGATGATGTCGTAGCCCGTGACGAGGGTGTTGGTCGGGTAGAAGTACCTGAGATCCTCGGTTTCATCCGGCCAGCCGAGCGTGGAGAACGGCCAGAGCGCGGAGCTGAACCAGGTGTCGAGCGTGTCGGGGTCCTGCGTCATGTGGCCGCCGCACTTCGGGCAGACCTCGCAGCCGTCCTTGTCCACAACGGTATGACCGCAGGCGTCGCAGTAGTACGCGGGAATCCGGTGACCCCACCAGAGCTGACGGGAAATGCACCAGTCCTGCGTGTTTTCCATCCAGTGGAAGTAGTTTTTGTCGAACCGTTCCGGGATAAAGCGGATCCGTCCGTCGCGGACCGCCTCAATCGCGGGCTTGGCGAGGGGTTCCATCCGAACGAACCACTGAAGGCTGACCATCGGTTCAATGGTCGTGCCGCAGCGGTAGCAGGTACCGACCTCGTGGGTCAGGTTTTCGATTTCGGCGAGGTATCCGCCTGCGCGCAGGTCCTCGACGATGGCTTTCCGCGCTTCGTAACGGTCCATGCCGGCATATTTCGGATAATTGTCGGTGATTTTCGCATCCTCGGTGAGAACCACCTCCATCGGAAGATGGCAGCGGCGTCCGACCTCGAAGTCGTTCGGGTCGTGCGCGGGGGTGATTTTCACGCAGCCGGTTCCCTTGTCCAGCTGTGCGTGTTCGTCGGCGACAATCGGAATGCGGCGTCCGACCAGCGGGAGAACAACGTACTGACCGATGAGATGCTTGTAGCGTTCGTCGTTCGGGTTGACCGCTACGGCCGTGTCGCCGAGAAGGGTTTCCGGACGGGTGGTCGCTACCTCCACGTAACCGCCGCCGCCGACGAGCGGGTAACGGATGTGCCAGAAATGGCCCTGCTGTTCTTCATAGTCCACTTCCGCGTTGGAGATGGAGGTCTTGCAGTGCGGACACCAGTTGATGATGCGCTCGCCGCGGTAAATCAGCCCCTTGTCGTAGAGCCGCTGGAAAACTTCGCGGACCGCGCGGCTGCATCCCTCGTCCAGGGTGAAGCGTTCGCGGGACCAGTCGCAGGACGAGCCCATTTTCTTGAGCTGTGCAATGATGCGTCCGCCGTACTGCTCCTTCCAGGCCCACGCGCGTTCGAGAAAACCGTCGCGGCCGAGGTCTTCCTTGGTGAGCCCTTCCTTGCGCATGGCTTCGACGATTTTGGCCTCGGTTGCGATGGAGGCATGGTCGGTGCCGGGAACCCAGAGCGTGCAGAACCCGCGCATTCTCTTGTAGCGGATGAGGATATCCTGCAGGGTGTTGTCCAGCGCGTGCCCCATGTGAAGCTGCCCGGTGATGTTCGGCGGGGGAATCACGATGGAGTAGTGCGGCTTTTTGGGGTCAATGGTGGGCGTAAACAGCTTCTGTTCACACCAGTCGGCATAAATCCGTCCTTCAAATTCGGACGGAGAATACGTCTTTGGCAGTTCTTTTCTCATTCTATACAATCCTTTCCGTGAGTTTATTTTTTATGTGTGTTTGACGGGGAGGGCTTTTTGAAAAAAGCCCTCTCCCCCGTAGTTACGCGAAGCGTAACT
>JBJFGC010000126.1:0-4283 GCA_051892315.1 Eubacteriales bacterium | reverse complement strand
ACTCGTGACCTCTAGCGTGACAGGCTAGCGTTCTAACCAACTGAACTACCGGGCCTTTTCCCGACGGACGTTTGCCCGCCGATGGAAACAATAGGGCTCGAACCTATGACCCTCTGCTTGTAAGGCAGATGCTCTCCCAACTGAGCTATGCTTCCGTTTTCGTTCGCCTGCCGTCGGGCTTTTCCCGCCGACGCAGGTTATTATACCACAAACTCTTTTCTCTGTCAAGAGTTTTTTTATTTTTTCGACAAAAAAAATCGAAGCCGCCGGCGATCCGGGAAGAAAGCAGATACTCCCCTGCGAACCGGTGAGAGACAAGGGAAACAAAACCACGAAAAAGGAACGCTCCAAAAAACGCTCTCTTCTTTTTGTCGAAATGTTGGTTACAAGGAGAGAAAAAAATGATATAATATTGTGGGCTGCAGTACGGCACAGCTGCTTCTTTGAATTACGAATTGTCCCAAAGGATTTACATAATGGTTTTTTCCAATCTTTTTTTTCTGTACATTTTTATGCCGGCGCTGTTTCTGGCATATTTTATCATAAAAAATGACGCGTACCGGCGCGCCGTTCTGGTTCTTTTCTCGCTTATTTTCTACGCATGGGGCGAACCGATTGCGATTTTTCTGATGATCGGTCTCGTGCTGGGCGACTACGTGTTCGGCCTGCTGATCGACCGCTCGTTTACGGCTCGCGTCCAAAAGCTGTGGCTGGTTCTCGCACTTGTCTTCAACCTCGGCATTCTTGGCGTATATAAGTACCTCGGATTCTTCACCGAAACCTTCAATACCGTGTTCAGCGTCGAAATTCCTGTCGTCTCGCTGACCATGCCGATCGGTATCAGCTTCTTCACCTTCCAGACCATGTCCTACGTCATCGACGTCTACCGCGGCGACGCGAAGGTGCAGAAATCCTTCTTCCGGCTCCTGCTGTACGTCTCCTTCTTCCCGCAGCTCATCGCCGGCCCCATTGTGCGGTACAAGGACATCGAAGCCCAGCTCGCCAACCGCCGCGTCCAAACGGCCGACTTCAACGACGGCCTGTTCCGCTTCGCCGTCGGCCTTGCCAAAAAGGTCCTGATCGCCGACTGCTGCGGCGCCGCGGTTTCTTCCCTGTACGCGCTTACCGATGTCACCTTCGTTTCCCGTTGGGCGGGCGCACTGTTCTATACATTACAGCTCTACTACGACTTCTCCGGCTACTCGGATATGGCCATCGGTCTCGGGCAGATGTTCGGCTTCCGTTTCAACGAAAACTTCCGTTATCCGCTGATTTCCGCCAGCGCCACCGAATTCTGGCGCCGCTGGCATATCTCCCTTGGCACCTTCTTCCGCGATTACGTCTATATCCCCCTGGGCGGCAACCGCCATGATCAGCAGCGCAACATCCTGATCACCTGGCTTCTCACCGGAATGTGGCACGGCGCATCGTGGAACTTCATCCTCTGGGGCCTTTACTACGCGGTTTTGCTGATTCTCGAAAAAACCCGCCTTCTTGCCTCCTTTGAGCGAATGCCGCGTCCCCTTTCCTTCGTCGTCTCCCATTTGTATACTCTTTTCATTACCGTGTTCGGTTTTGCAATTTTCTACTTTGATACCGATCTTCTGAAAAATCTCGGCTATCTGTTCGGCTTCGGCTGTACCGGTCTGACCGACATTTTCACCAATTCTCTCCTCTCCGAAAATGTGATTCTGCTTGCCGCCGCCCTTGTCTTCGCCGCGCCGGTCGTTCCCACGCTCTGGAAAAAGCTCGCTGAAGGCGGACGCATTCCGTATGCTGCGGAACGCATTCTCAAAACCGTGGTCGTTGCGGCATCGGTTGCCCTCGCAACGGTCCGGCTGGTCGGGAATTCCTACAGCCCCTTTCTCTACTTCCGATTCTAAATTTCTGCTTTGAAAGGTCGTATGGTTTTATGAAAAACAAAGTTGTTGACTTGGTCTGTCTCTGTGTCGTGGCAGTGATGTTCGGCAGCGTCGCGCTGCTTAACCTGATTCAGCCCTCGCGTCCGACCGAATCGCTCATGGAAAAGCGCACGCTCGCCGAAATGCCGGCGTTTTCGCTTGAATCCCTCGCGGACGGTTCGTTTTTCTCCGGAACATCGCTGTTTGTGTCCGACACGTTCCTCTACCGCGACCGTCTCGTCGCGCTGTCCAAGCAAATCGACACTCTGCGCGGTGTGGACTACGCGCTGAACGGTGAGGAAAACTTCGTTCTCCTCGGCAACTCCGATGCGTCCTCCACGCTCGCTGCCGACGAGGGAAACGACGATGCCGATCAGATTGCAGCGGCTCTGGACGATCTTCTTAAAAATTCCGCCGCTGAAACGGAGGCGCCGGTCTCCGGGGAAGAGCCCTCCGCAAGCGAACCGGAAGACAACACGTCCGGAACGGTTCCCGCAGGGGAAATCACCGACGCCGAACCGCAGCCGACGCCGGAACCGCCGGTGCAGGAGGAAGCCGTCATCACGCTTCCCAATTCAGATGAGAAACCGGCCGATACGCCTGCCGACACTCCTTCGTCGCCCGAACCGCCCGTGGCTCCCGCAGATCCCGTTCCGGCCGCACCCGCAGACGAAAACAAAGTAACGGCCATCTACCTCTCCAAAAATACGCTGAAGCTCACCGTCGGCAGCGGCGCCGTTCTCTCGGCGACCGTGGACTCGACATCCGCGTCCGGCGCGACCGTCAAATGGTCGGTATCCGACAAAAACATTGCCTCCATTGCCATGAACCCCAGCGGCGGAATCGACGTCAAGGGCTTGGCGGAGGGAACCTGTACCGTGACTTGCTCGTATGGGGAAGGCGAGGATCTGCTCAAACAGCAGTGCGAGGTGACCGTCACCGCCATCGGAACGGCAAACAACGCCAATCAGGAAAATCTGCACGCCGATTTCCTTCCGGACGGCCTGTTCATTTACGGCGACGCAGTTTACACGCAGGCCTTCTATTCCGAGGCCAGCGCCAAGGGCTATGCCCAGACCGCCGCATACTACAAGACGCTGTTCGGTGAAAACACCCGCGTGAGCGTAGTCGTGGCGCCGGTATCCTCCATGGTGGTCGACAACGCAGAGGTTCAGTCGAAGATTCCCGATCAGAAGGACATTCTCGATAAAATGGCGGCACTGATGGATCCCTCCGTCAACTTTGTCGACGCCTATACGGAATTGTACAACCACCGTGACGAATACCTTTTCTTCAAGAGCGACCATCACTGGACCGCGCGCGGCGCGTACTACGCGTATACCGCGTTTGCCAAGTCCATCGGACTTGAACCTACCGCGCTGGACGGCTTCGATTACGGCATCCGGAACGACAGCTACCACGGCAGCATGTACAGTTACACCTACGACGCGCGGGTGCAGAATTTTGTCGACACGATTGAAGCCTTCTTCCCGCGCAAGGCGCACACCATGACCGTCACCGGCATTAACGGAACAATCTACCATTACGACACCTGCATCGTCAGCACCAACTCGACCTACGTCACCTTCATCGCCGGCGACAATCCGTACACGGTCATCAACGTCCCGGACAATCCGCAGGACTTCAACGTTCTGGTGCTGAAGGATTCGTTCGGCAATGCCTTCATCCCCTACCTGTGCGAGCACTATGGCAACATCATCGTTGTGGATACCCGCTATTTCAGCCAGAACCTGTATGAGCAGCTCGGTGACTATGGTCTTTCCGACATTATTTTCGTAAACAACATCCAGGCGGCCAACTCCACGATATGGTACAAGATGTACATGAAAGCCGTGGGTGTGAATCTAAATTAAAACGAAACAAAGGAGAACAGTATGAAGCTTGGCATTATCAACGGGTGGAGCGAAGAAAGCTTTGCCTACGTGGCGCAGAAGGGACTGCACGCAGTGGAGTTCTGCTGCAACTACAACTATGACAGCATGGAGGTAGCCGGCCACACGGACGAAATTCTGGAACGTGAGAAGAAATACGACGTTGCGGTCGGCGCCATCGGACGCTGGGGCCAGCGCCGCATCGACGCGGACGGGCATGTCATTGAAAGCGCACTTCAGCATGACAAAAATCTCATCGACGCGTCCTCCGTGCTGGGCTGTCCGGTCTTCAACGCCGGCTGCAACGCAGTGGAAGGCAAATCCTTTGAGGAAAACTGCAAAATTGCCATCGATTACTTCAGCCGTCTGCTCGACTACGCGAAGGGGAAAAACGTGAAAATCGCGGTCTACAACTGCGACTGGGAAAACTTTGTGTTCAACGATTCGGCGTGGGAAATCGTTCTCGGCGCACTGCCGGAGCTTGGTCTGA
>JBJFGC010000125.1:0-4356 GCA_051892315.1 Eubacteriales bacterium | reverse complement strand
TCCGCCGTCGATTAACTGATTCACATGTTCGAGAAGATCCTCCGGATAGTCCGGCTTCCGTTCTTCTTTTTTCGCGCCGCCGACAACGAGAACGTATTCCCCGCGCGGCTCCCTTTCCTCGTAGATGCGGACCGCTTCCGCGAGGGTTGTCCGGCAGACCTCTTCGTTCAGTTTCGTGATTTCACGGCAGAGCGAGATGTCACGGTCGCCGAACGACTGGTACAGGTCCGCCAGTGTCCCACGCAGCTTGTGCGGCGCTTCGTAGAAAATCATTGTCCGCGTTTCGGTCGACAGTTCCTCCAGACGTTCGCGGCGCTCGTTTTTGGCCGTGCTGAGAAAGCCCTCGAAGGTAAAACGCCCCGTGGGAAGCCCCGACAGCGTGAGAGCCGTTACAGCCGCGCAGCAGCCCGGGATGCTCGTAACCCGCACGCCGCGTTCGTGACACAGGCGGACGATGTCTTCGCCGGGGTCACTGATGGCTGGAGTACCTGCGTCCGTGACGAGCGCGCACGATTCGCCGGCTTCGATGCGGGCGACGATGATTTCTCCGCGCTCGCGCTTGTTATGCTCGAAATAGCTGATCATCGGCTTGGAGATATCGAAGCGGGAGAGGAGCAGTCCGGTATTCCGTGTGTCCTCCGCTGCGACAAAATCCACCTCCGAAAGAACCTTGAGGGCGCGCTCGGAAAGGTCCGCGAGGTTGCCGATGGGGGTCGCAACGAGGTACAGAACCCCGCCTTCCACCGCGTTTTTTTCAAATTGAGAGACATTTCGTTTTTTCTGACAGCTCATGGCGAACCCCGCTTTTTTTATTTTAACGTCAGTTTGACGGGGAGAAACTTTTTGAAAAAAGTTTCTCCCCGAACCCCATTTCAAAAACTTTCAAACAAAGAACAGGAACAAGATGCAGTGCAAATCCAACAAAAAATTTGCATCAACTTTGTTTTTTATCCCCATGAAAGTTTTGGAAAGGGATAGGGGGGGAAAGCAGAGTTCGCACAGCGAATCTCCGTTGTTCCCAAAAATTTTCCCCGCGAATCTCATTGAACTCACATATTTTTTAAGATGGAAAATCATTTTCTGACGAAACCGGAGTACCCCCTTTTTCGGCTCAAAACAGATGCTCCATGGAAAAGGTGTCGTAAATCTGCTGCATATCGTCCGTGTACCGCGCGGCGGCCTTGTCTTCGTAAATCAGCAGGGGACGGGCGAACACCAGACCGGACGCACCGCCTTTTTTTGCTTCGGTCAGCACCAAGCAGGGCTTATCCGCCGCCGATGGATAGACGAGGACGGCGCGCTTGGGTTCAAGCCCGTTTTCCCGCATGGCGCAGAGCAGGTCCGCGAACCGATCGGGACGATAGACAACGGTGAAGTACCCGCCCCACCGGAGCAGACGGCCGGCCGCAGCGCAGAAGTCCGCGATGGTGCCGTTTTCCTCACGCCGTGCAACGTTCATTTCCGATGCGGCATTGGTTTTGCCGCTGTCCGCCTTCATATACGGCGGATTGGAGAGGACGGAATGCACTTCGCCGCCGAAAGCGGCGCTGGTGAGGTCGCGTACGTCGGCGCAGAGGGAGAAAACGCGGTCGTCGAGATGATTGAGGGCGGCGTTGCGGCGGATAAGGTCAGCAAAGTACGGCTGAATTTCCGCGGCGTAGATTTTCGCAAACCGGCCGCGTGACACGGCAAGAAGGGAGACGACGCCAGTGCCTCCGCCAAGCTCCACGCAGGTTCCGCGGGGGGACGAACGGGCAAAGGCGGCGAGAAGGTAACTGTCGGTGCCGAAGGCAAGTCCGGTTTTGGACTGAATGAGCAAGAGGGATTCGTTGATTTGGTCGAGACGTTCCGTCGAGGGATTGTACGGCATCGGAGGCTCCTTTGCGGTGAAAAATGGAAAGGGACACGGCAAAGGGGAGACGGCAGCCGTCCCCCCTCTTGAAATATGTTATGTTCTGCCGTCTGTGTCCGGGTCTGAATTATTCTTCAGGCTGGGGAGCGTCAACGGGACATACACCCGCGCAAGCACCGCACTCGAGACATTCGTCGGGATTGATAACGTACTTACCGTCCTTTTCCGTGATACATTCAACAGGACATTCGGCAGCGCAGGAACCGCAGCCGATGCAGTCATCCGAAATCTTATAAGCCATTGGAAAGAATACCTCCGTTTTAGATTAACCCTATTCTATCACAACTTCCGGATAAATGAAATAGGTTTTGAAAAATTTTTTTGAAAATTTTCGTGGAAATTTGAGAAAATTTTCGGTTCTTTTCACGAATCGCGTTTTCCGGCCTTCAGAACGGTGACGTCGTCCCGATGGAAGGATTTGACGCTGTCTCCGAGACGGACCTTGAGAAATCCGGTAAGGGGGCTGATTTCGGTCACGGTGCCGACGCCTTCCGGCGTTTTGACGGTGGAAGAAACCGGCGGAGTTTTGGCGATTTCCTCCTCGTAGGTTTCATGCTCATACCGGAGACAGCACATGAGACGGCCGCAGGTTCCGGAAATTTTGGAGGAGTTGAGCGAGAGATTCTGCTCCTTCGCCATTTTGATGGACACCTGCACAAAATCGGAGAGAAAGCTGGAGCAGCAGAAGGGACGTCCGCAGACGCCGAGGCCGCCCATCATTTTCGCTTCGTCGCGGATGCCGATCTGCCGCAGCTCGATTCTCGTCCGGAAGACGGAGGCGAGGTCCTTCACAAGCTCGCGGAAATCGACGCGGTTTTCGGAGGCGAAGTAAAAGAGGAGCTTGCTGTTGTCGAAGGTATATTCCGCTTCGATGAGCTTCATGTCGAGCTTATGCTCGGCGGTTTTTTTGTTCCAGATGTCAAAGGCGGCCGCTTCAAGACGCTTGTTTTCCTCATAATGGGCCTGGTCTTCCGCGGTTGCGAGGCGCAGGACAGGGCGCAGCGGCGGCACGATTTTGGAGGTGGGGACGTTATGGTTGCCGGACACGACAAAGCCATATTCGAGGCCGCGCGCCGTTTCGACGATCACGCAGTCGCCGGATTTCATCGAAAGGCCGGAGGGATCAAAATAGTACACTTTTCCGGCGTCCCGGAAGCGTACGCCCACGATTTCAGTCTGCTCATTTTTTTCTTCCATGGTATCGTTGTTCATTGCATTGCTCCAATTCATTTAGGAAAATATGGGATGAAAGGATTCGGATGAGGGACAGAGGCTCAGCGGCTGTCACCGCAGGCCAGAGCGGTCAGCACCGTATTCTGGGAACCGTTGGCGGCGAGGTCGGCTTCGGCCTGAACGACGGCATCGGAAAGCTCGAGTACGCGGCGGACGGAAATTTTCCGGAGATACGCGGGCGGTTCGGTGAAGAATAAGAGGTCGCCGCCCTTTTTGGCTGAGAGGAGATCGCGCAGCGCAAACCGCAGGAGGGTCAGAAGCCCGCGCGTTTGTTCGCGTTCTTTCGGGGTATTTGCAGCGAGGTAGGCAAGCGTATCGCTCTTTTTTCCGGTGAGGAGAAGCCGGGCCAGTTCTTCCGCAGACTGGTAGAGGGCCAGCTCGGCGCTGCCGTGATCGAGCAGTTCCATTGCCCTTCCGAGCGATCCGCCGCAGAGGTGCGACACAGCCGGAATCCGTTCCCGCTGGACCGGTGTCAGATGTTTCTGTTCCATGAGATGTTCGGCGACGAATTCGGGGGAAAAGAGTTCCATTTTCAGAGCCGGCGCGCGGCTGCGGACCGTTTCGAGCAGCAGCGACGCATCTTCCGTGAGAAGGAGAAACATGACGTAGGGCGGCGGCTCCTCCAGCGACAGCAGGAGGGCATTCTGCGCCTGCGCTGTCATGAGATGAGCGTTTTCGATGAGGTAAATCTTTTTCGCCCCGTCGTTCGGCGTGACGTACAGGGTCTGCCGGACTTGCCGGATGGCCTCGACGCCGATGGTGGCACGCTCCCCGTTGGAGACGGTCATGACGTCCACGCAGACACCGTCCGCGATTTTACGGCAGGTTGGGCAGGTACCGCAGGGCAGCGGAAAAGCCGCGTTCTCCCGGTTTTCGCACAACGCTGCCTGACAAATGAGTCTTGCAATCGTGTGTTTCCCCGACCCGGGTGGGCCGACGAGCAGGTAGGCGTGAGCGCTTTTTCCGTCGGCAAGGTCCGCCGCCAGGGTATCCTTCCAGTTGGCGTTTCCGAGAAGCCCGGGGAAAATTTCCCGTGTGCGCTTTTCCATGTCCCATCCATCCTTTCAAAATTATCTAAAAAATCATTATTATCTAAAAAATCATTCTTATTATAGCATAAATCACGGGGGTTTGTCAAATCTTAAATAATGTGAGGTGGATGGGATTCGCGGGGGAAACTTTTGTGAACAAAAGCTTTCCCCCGCACCCCC
>JBJFGC010000124.1:0-4371 GCA_051892315.1 Eubacteriales bacterium | reverse complement strand
GCCCTTCCATCCCCGCCGCGGAATCCGCTTCCGGTACGCCGCCGCAAAACTCCATCCCAACGAAAAAAGCACCAGAATCCACACCGTAACCGAAATCGGCAAAGCATAAATACTGCGGTACATAAGATTGGGTTAAAAAGGAGGATGCGCGGGGAGATTACGCTTCGGTAATTCCCCCGCCCTCAGATACGTTCAATTGGGTGGAACGAGACAAAATACCGTACACATTCAGGCGGACCTATTGGCTGTGCAGTCCATCGAGGGAACAAAGCAAGCACTCTGCCTTTTTTGTCTCGCTTACGATTCAAGTTTTTTGAAAAAGCGCGGGGGAAAGCTTTCAAAAAAGTTTTCTCCCGCATTTTTTCCACCCTATCTCCGGATTCTCTCAGCGACCAGGTCGCCCATACCGGTGCAGGTAACTTTGGTTTTGCCTTCCTGCATGATGTCGCCGGTGCGGAAGCCTTCGTCGAGCACCTGATTGACGGCCGTTTCGATGGCGTCAGCCTCAGCGGACAGATCGAAAGAATAACGCAGCATCATCGCGGCGGACAGAATCGTCCCCAGCGGGTTGGCGATGTTCTGTCCGGCGATGTCGGGAGCGGATCCGTGGATCGGTTCGTACATTCCCAGAGTACCGGAAGAAAGCGATGCCGACGGCATCATACCGATCGAACCGGTCAGCATCGACGCTTCGTCCGACAAAATGTCGCCAAACATGTTTTCGGTCACCAGTACGTCAAACTGCGTGGGATTTTTAATCAGCTGCATTGCGGTGTTGTCCACCAGAATGTCGCTGTATGTCACCTCGGGATATTCTTCCGCAAGGCGGTGCATGGTTTTCCGCCACAGGCGCGAGGTATCCAGAACATTGGCCTTGTCCACGGACGCCAGCTTTTTGCCGCGCTTCATCGCTGTTTCAAACGCCACCCGGCCGATCCGTTCGATTTCATGTTCGCTGTAAGGCATCATGTCGGTCGCTACCAGCTCGCCGTCCACTTCTTCCGTCTTTCTGCTGCCGAAGTAGACACCGCCCGTCAGTTCGCGGACAATCAGCAAATCGATGCCGCCGCCCACGATTTCCTGCTTCAGCGGAGACGCGCTGGCAAGCTGCGGGAACAGACGTGTCGGACGCAGGTTGGCAAACAGACCAAGCTCCTTCCGGACGGCAAGCAGCGCCTTTTCCGGACGGATGGCCGGCGGACAGCTGTCCCATTTCGGACCGCCGACCGCGCCGAGCAGGACGCTGTCGGAATTTTTGCACAGCTCCATGCCCTCGTCCGTAATCGGCACACCGTATTTGTCAATCGAACAGCCGCCGATATCCACATAGGTATATTCGAACCGATGGCCGAACAGCTCCGCCGTCTTATTGAGCGTCTTGACCGCCTCGGCGACGATCTCGGGTCCGATGCCGTCGCCGGGGAGTACCGTAATTCTCTTGTTCATGCGTTTTCCTCCTTCAGCGAAGCCAGCAGACCGCCCTTTGCAATGATGTTCTGGATGAACGGCGGGAAGGGCTGCGCCTGATAGGTTTTCTTCGTCGTAAGGTCGGTGATGACGCCGGTATCAAAATCGATCTGTACCTCGTCGCCCGCGGAAATTTCCTCCGCCGCTTCGGGACACTCTAAAATCGGCAGCCCGATGTTGATGGCGTTCCGGTAAAAAATCCGCGCAAAGCTCTTGGCAATGACACAGCCGGTTCTGCAGGTCTTGATGACCAGAGGCGCGTGCTCACGGGACGAACCGCAGCCGAAGTTCCAGCCGGCGACCATCACGTCCCCGGGCTGCATCTTTTTCACAAATTCGGCGTCAATGTCCTCCATACAATGCAGCGCCAGTTCGTCGGCGTTGGGGGTATTCAGGTAACGTGCCGGAATGATAACGTCCGTATCCACATTGTCCGGATACTTGAAAACTTTTCCTTGCGTGTTCATACTCATGCCTCCTTCGGCGCGGTGATATAGCCGGTCAATGCACTGGATGCGGCTGTCGCGGGGCTTGCGAGGTACACTTCACTCTCCACATGTCCCATACGACCGACAAAGTTGCGGTTGGTGGTGGCAATGCAGCGTTCACCGGCCGCAAGAATTCCCATGTAACCGCCGAGACACGGCCCGCAGGTCGGTGTGGAAACCACCGCTCCGGCGTCCACAAATGCGGTAACGTAGCCGCGCTCCACACATTCCCGATAAATTTTCATCGTCGCGGGAATGATGATGCAGCGGACACCGTCCGCGATTTTCTGATCCTTCAGGATACGGTAAGCCGTTTCCATGTCCTCCATCCGGCCGTTGGTACAGCTGCCGATGACCACCTGGTCCACCTTAATGTCCGAAAGCTCTGCGGCCGGACGGGTGTTTTCGGGCAGATGCGGGCAGGCAACGGTGGGAACGATTTCGGAAAGCGAAATCTCGATGGTTTTCTCGTATTCCGCGTCGGGATCGGCGGTATAGATCACCGGTTTCCGTTCGCTGCGGCCTTCCAGATACCGAAGCGTCACGTCGTCGACCGGGAAAATACCATTTTTCGCGCCCGCTTCGATCGCCATATTGCAGATGCAGAGACGGTCGTCCATCGAAAGGGAGGCAACGCCGTCCCCGACAAATTCCATGCTACGGTACAGCGCGCCATCCACACCGATTTGGCCGATGATGGTGAGAATCACATCCTTACCGCTGCATCCGGCCGGCAGTCTGCCGGTCAGGTGGAAGCGGATAGCTGCCGGTACCTTGAACCACGCAGTTCCCGTCGCCATGCCGGCCGCCATGTCCGTACTGCCGACGCCGGTGGAAAACGCACCGAGTGCGCCGTAGGTACAGGTATGGCTGTCCGCGCCGATCATGCAGTCGCCTGCGGTAACAATGCCCTGTTCCGGAAGAAGGGCGTGTTCGATGCCCATCTTTCCTACGTCGTAAAAATGGCTGACACAGTGGGAGCAGGCAAATTCCCGACAGGTTTTGGACTGCTCCGCTGCCTTGATGTCCTTGTTCGGAACGAAATGGTCCAGAACAATGGCGATTTTATCCTTATCAAACACCCGGTCGAAGCCCGCTTTTTTGAATTCGTTGACCGCTACGGGTGTAGTAATGTCGTTGCCGAGGACGAGGTCCAGGTTTGCTCGGATAAGCTGCCCGGCTTCCACCCGGTCAAGCCCTGCGTGTGCGGCTAAAATCTTTTGCGTCATGGTCATACCCATGATTCAGTTTCCCCCTTCCATGCTGCGGTTGATCGCGGAGAACAGCGCGTTGATGGACGAGGCAATGATATCGTTATGAATGCCTGCGCCCCAGACCTTTTTCCCGTTCTCCAGAGTAATGCTGACGTAAGTAATCGCCTGCGAGGAGGAGCCTTTCGTCAGCGCGTGTTCTTCGTAGGTGAGGTCGGAGAAACAAACGCCCAGCTGCTTTTTCACCGCGTTGCTGACGGCATCCAGACGGCCGTTTCCGGTCGCGGTCAGTTCCTTGGTCACGCCGTCAATCTCCACCGTCACCGTGACATGGATGTCCGGGTTGCGGACGAAATGGTAATCGACGAGACGGATGTGGTTGTTGACGTTGACGTACGTATCGGTGAAAACTCCCAGTACCTCTTCCGGAGACAGCTCCGCGTGCGCATGGTCGGAAACGCTCTTGACGGTATAGCTTACCTCCTCGCGCATTTTCGCGGGAAGAACGTAACCGAAGTTATGCTCCAGCAGATAGCCGATGCCGCCCTTGCCGGACTGGGAATTGATGCGGATGACATCCGTCTCGTATTCGCGTCCCACGTCGCGCGGGTCAATGGGCAGATACGGAACCGTCCACGTCTCGCAGTTTTTCTCCTCACGCCACTTCATGCCCTTGGCGATGGCATCCTGATGCGAGCCGGAGAAGGCGGCAAATACCAGTTTCCCGGCGTACGGCTGACGGTCATAAACCTGCATCCGGGTCACGCGTTCGTACAGCTCGGTGATTTCCGGCATGTTGGTGAAGTCAAGGTTCGGCTCCACCCCCTGCGCGTACATGTTGAGCGCGAGCGTCACGATGTCCACGTTGCCGGTGCGTTCGCCGTTGCCGAACAGCGTGCCTTCAATCCGGTCCGCGCCGGCCAGAAGACCGAGTTCACTGTCCGCCACCGCGCAGCCGCGGTCGTTGTGCGGATGCAGCGAAACCTCCACCGCTTCCCGATACTTCAGGTTGTCGCACATATATTCAATCTGGTCGGCGTACACGTGCGGCGACGAAAGCTCGACGGTGACAGGCAGGTTGATGATGGCCTTCCGGTCCGGCGTGGGCTTCCAAATATCCAGCACCGCATTACAGATTTCAAGAGCAAACTCCGGCTCCGTTCCGGTAAAGGATTCCGGCGAATACTCGTACCGGTAGCTCGTAC
>JBJFGC010000123.1:0-4379 GCA_051892315.1 Eubacteriales bacterium | reverse complement strand
CGACAGGACGGCGGATATCGTAGTAAAATGCCCCTCTGCCCTTCCGGAAAACGAGAAGGACGAGAAAAAATGCTTCGCCGCGTCGGGTCTTTTTGCGGGATATTATGAGCAGCTGCAGGATCTTGTCGAAGAATATTATGAATTTCTCGACGTCGGCATCGAAGAAAAATGACGGCAACAAAAAAATTGGAGGAAATAACAATGATCCGAATTGGTTTACAGTTCTTCGCCCATAAAAAGGGTGTTGGTTCTACTAAGAACGGCCGTGACAGTGAATCGAAGCGTCTCGGCGTAAAGAAGGCAGACGGCCAGTCCGTCATCGCCGGCAACATCATCCTCCGTCAGAGAGGTACGCACATCCATCCCGGCATCAACGTTGGCCGTGGTTCCGATGATACCCTGTTCGCTCTCATCGACGGCAAGGTAAAATTTGAAAACACCGCAGGCGGCAGAAGACGTGTAAGCGTTTACGCTGACTAAGGTACATGGGAATCTGAAGATTCGCGGGGAGGGTACTTTTGAAAAAAAGTCCCCTCCCCATTTTCCATCTCATCGAATCGAACGCACAGTACATAGAAAACAAAAAGGAAGGAAAAATCCATCCTTTTTTTGTTTTTTCTTATTGCTTTTCCATCACGATTATAGTATAATCAAACCACCAAAAGAATGCATTTACAGAGGTAGATGAAATGAGCAGCAATGAATTTTACAGCTCGGGAATCTTCGGTCACGAGAGATACGAGGAGCTTCGCAAAAATTACCGTCTGTGGTGGAAGGGCGAGCTGGGACGTCCGCTGGTTCCGATTATCACCGGTGACCACCCGTCGTACCGAAAACCGTCGGAAAACCCGATGCTGTGTTTCCCGACCGCATGGGATTTTTCGATTTCGCCCGAACAGTTCATCGACGCGCATGACTGGTGGCTTTCCACTCACCGCTGGCACGGGGATGCGTTTCCGTTTTTTGCCACAACCGCGTTCGGCCCGGGTACGGGAGCGGCGTTCATGGGCTGTACTCCGGTGGGAACCAACCACACGGTATGGTTCAAGCCCCCGCGCGAGGACATTCCGATTGAAGAACTGCACTTTGAGTATGATCCAGACAACAAGTACCTACGCCGTGTAATCAACGTGTACGAAGCGGCAATGGAAAAGTGGCACGGCAGCGTCGTCGTCGGCATGGTCGATATGGGCGGCGTTCTTGATATTCTCTCCAGCTTCCGCGGCGTTGAGAATCTGCTTATGGATATGTACGATTCGCCCGACGAAGTCGTGCGCTGTGTCCGCGAAATCCAGGAACTGTGGTTTCAATACTACGATTTGTTCAACTCAATCATGGAGAGCGAGGCGGAAGGATATTCGCAGTGGTTCAACATGTACGGCGAAAAGCCCGGATATATTTTGCAGAGCGATTTTTCGTACATGATCGGCCCCGATATGTTCCAGCAGTTCACTGCACCTGAGCTTGCATCCTCCGCTTCACGCCTGCACAACGCGGTTTACCACATGGACGGCATCGGTCAGATTCCGCACCTCGACATGCTTCTCGCCATAGACGGCATCAAGGGAATCCAGTGGGTTCCCGGCGACGGCGAGCCCTCGACTCGGAACTGGGATGAGCTGGTTTCAAAGATCCTCGACTCCGGCAAGAAGCTGATTTCGTGGTCACAGAATCCCGACGGAACGCCGATTCAACTTGCCAAAGACCCCGGACAGTTATATTTCTCCGACAGACACTACTCCGCGCGCGATATGGAATCCGCCAAGAGATACGGTGCTATGTACGGAATTGAGGTTGAGGGATAACTTTCCCCTGCATTCGATGAGGCAGAGGTCAAATGGAATCGTGGAGAAGTACTTTTTGAAAAGTGCTTCTCCACGATTTTCCTTTTATTTATATATTTTTTCGTATCCTCTCAAACGCGCTTTTTTCAAGGCGGGAAACCTGAGCCTGAGAGATGCCGATTTCCTCAGCGATTTCCATTTGGGTTTTGCCGCCGTAGAAGCGCAGGTTGATGATGGTACGTTCGCGGTCGTTCAATTTTTTGATGGCTTCGCGGAGAGCGATATCCTCCAGCCAAAGCTCGTCGCTGTTGCTGTCATCGCGGATCTGGTCCATCACGTAAATGGAGTCTCCGCCGTCGCTGTATACGGTATCGTAGAGGGAGACCGGCTCAACAATAGCCTCCAGCGCCTTGGCGACATCCGAGGTTTTTTCGTGAATTTCGGCGGCAATGGCGTCCATGCTCGGCTCGTTCCCCAGCTTCGCAGAAAGCTGTTCCTTTGCGGCCAGGGCGCGGTAGGCAAGGTCCCGCACCGAGCGGCTGACCCGGATGCTGTTGTTGTCCCGCAGGTAACGTCGGACCTCGCCGATGATCATCGGGACAGCGTAGGTTGAAAACTCGACGTCAATTTCCGTGTTGAAATTGTCGACTGCCTTGATAAGTCCGATACATCCCACCTGAAACAAATCGTCCAGATTTTCACGCCGGTTGGTGAATCGCTGGATGATGCTCAGGACAAGCCGCAAATTTCCGTCAATCAGCCTCTCCCGCGCACCTTCGTCTCCTTCCTTTGTTTTTTTCAGCAGTTCCTTCTTTTCACTCGAGGTCAGCGTTGGCAGTCTGGCTGTGTTGACACCGCATATTTCCACTTTGTTATAGTACATTCCAGTACCTTCCCGGTCAGAAGACCACATTGGACTTACTGAAATCATTATTGCCAAAACCGCCGTCCGCTTATGCAAAACCGCTCCTGCCATATCTTTCATGGAAAAAGGCGAAAAAGGAGGGAACTATGCGGGGAACTTTTTGAGAAGCCAAAGCTTTCCGGCTTCACACAGCGAAGCCTGTTTGCCCGCCCCTCAGCAAACTTTTATAAGATAAACTTTGAGAGGGGAGGATACTTTTTGGAAAGTATCCTCCCCTCGAATTCCGTATTTTATGTTTCGCTGGAATCCTCCGTTTTCTCCTCCTTGTCCAGAAAAATCGGTTCCCGTGAGAAATCACGGGTCGGCGGATCGGTGTAATAATAGTCCAAGTCGGTTTCCGCATTTTTGGCACGGAGACGGCTGTCGGTTTTCTGGCGCACCAAAGCGCAGATCACGGCCGCAGCCGGAACGCCGAGAATCATGCCGGCGACACCGAAGAAACCGCCCGCAACGGTAATGGAAATCAGAACAGCGAGGGAAGACAGACCGGTGGACTGTCCGAGAATTCTCGGACCGATAATGTTGCCGTCCAGCTGCTGGATAATGAGAATCATCAGGACAAACCAAAGGGTCATCGGCGGGTCCGCTATGAAAATAATGAACGCACTGGGAATGGCTCCGATAAACGGCCCGAAGAACGGGATAATGTTGGTCAGACCGATAATGACACTGATCAGCGGGGTGAACGGCATTCCGATGATCGACATCACAAGAAAGGTGAGCAGACCGATGATGACCGAATCAATGAGCTTGCCGAGGATAAAGCCGCCCACCGTTTTGTCGGTGAACCGGACAAGATTGATGAAATTCAAATAATGGCGCCGGCTCAGAAACGCCGCCAGAAGCCGCTTGCATTTTGCGACCAGCTTTTCCTTTGCCAACAGCAGATAAACCGCGACAATCACTCCGATCAGGGCGTTTTTCACTTCAATCACAAACTTTCCCGCATAGGAAATCACATAGTTCGCACCCATCTCCAGAAAGCCGTAAAAGTTGGAAATAAAACTCTTTAAATCCGTCGTAATTTCGTTGACGTCAAGAAATTCCGACAAATTCTCGTACTGTCCGTTGAACAGCGGAAACTCCCGGATCAGTTTGTCCACCATATTCTGCGCGGCGGAAACATAGCCGCTGATCTGGGATTCCAGTTCCATGAAGCTGCGTCCCACCTGCGGCACAATCAGTCCGAGAAAAACCGTCACCAGAACAAAGAAAAAAATCATGCTCATGAGGACACCGAGAGGGCGCTTCAGCTTTTTTTCCGCCGCGGAACCCGGGCGGAACCGCAGAATCTTCCTTTCACAAAAACGCATGAAGGGCAGAAGAATGTACGCAATAACGAAACCGTAAATCAGCGGGGACATCACGTTCAGTACCTTCTTCAGGAAGGCGCCGATGCCGCCGAGATTGGAAATCAGAAAATAAAAGGTCGTAACCCCCAGCAGAATCAGAGTAACGTAAAAGGCAATCTGCGAATATTTTTTATTTTTAAATCGTTCAAACACAATAACCACCTATGCTGAGACGAAGAATATGCGCGGGGACATAAAGAAATTATACCGTCCTCCGCGCATATGGTCAAGTAGGCTCTGAAAAATTTAATGAAATTTTAATCGGAAACTGCTGCCGCTGATTTTTTTGCGCACTTCTGTACAAGGGAGGCCACCCTG
>JBJFGC010000122.1:0-4381 GCA_051892315.1 Eubacteriales bacterium | reverse complement strand
TCTCCAGCGTCAGACGAAAATGATCAACAAGAAGCTGGACCAGATGATGGAATATTTTGAATAATCAAAGATCAGTTACCGTAAAAAACAGAGGAAGTGCAGGCCGCTTGGTCTGCATTTCCTCTGTTTTTGTTCGTTTTTGGAGGGCAGGGAGTTCCGGAAAAAGCCCTGCCCTGTCCAAAATTACTTTTCAATCGCTGCTTTTCTGGAAAGGATTTTGTGAAGACGTTCCAGGTCGAATTTAGCGCGGCGGTCGAAGGCGTAGATGCCGTTCTTTTCCTGGTACACGTCGGTGAGCTGCGTGTAGCAGAAGGCACACATCTTGGGGTTGTCGAGAAGGACGTTCACGAGGCCTTCAAAACGTTCGTAGAATTCGTCGAGAGACTTGGGCGCCTGACCGTATCCCCATGCGGCGCTCGGATCCTCGTCGATGTTCCAGTAGGTACCGCCAAATTCGGAAACGAAGTAAGGCTGGCCCTCGTAATGCTCGTGCTGCGGGTTGTTGACGAACAGTTCGCCCTCTCCCGTGACGAGCCAGTCGAACGCCTTTTGGAAGGTTTCCGGATTCTGGTCGTAGTTATGTACGTCGTAAATGTCGGTGATAACGTGGACATAACCGGATGTGTCGATGATCGGACGCATCGGGTCCACCGCGCGGGTCGCCTGATACATGGTGCGGAAAACATCCTTGTTGCGGCGAACGCCGGTCTCGTTGAAGGGACACCAGCCCACGACAGCCGGATGGTTGTAGTCACGTTCCATTTCGGTCAGCCATTCCGGGAGGATGGAGAGAAGGGACGCCGGATTGGATTCGTCAAGACCCCAGTTCGGGAATTCGTCCCAGAGAAGGTAGCCCATACGGTCCGCGTGATAGAGGAACCGCGGTTCAAAGACCTTCATGTGCATTCTCGCGCCGTTGAAGCCGGCCGCCTTGGACAGCTCAATGTCGTGCGCAAGATCCGAGTCTTCCTTTGCGGTGTAAATGCCGTCCGGGAAGTAGCCCTGGTCGAGGACAAGACGCTGGTACACCGGCTTGTGGTTGATTTCGATGGCATAGCCGTTGATGGCAACGCTGCGCATGCCGAAGTAGGAGGTCACGGTGTCCTCGCCTGCCGTCACCTTGAGGTCGTACAGGTTCGGCTCGTCCAGCGACCACAGCTTCGCGTCCGGAATCGGGAGCGAGAACTGCGCGTACTTGCCGAGCACCTTCGCGGTCACAGCGGACACGGCTTCTCCAGCAAAGGAGGCTTCCGCAGTCACAGTGTCCACAGCGGAGTTACCGCCTTCGAGGGTAACGATAACGTCGAGCTTGCCGGCGTCAATGTCGGGTGTGAGCTTGAGGTTCTTGATGTAGTTGACCGGGACGTATTCCATCCACACGGTCTGCCAGATGCCGGTGCAGCGGGTGTAATGGCAGCCGGCGTTGTAATAGCTGTAGTAAACCTGCTTGCCGGTCGGCTGAAGATTGCTGTGACCGTTGTCCTCCGCGAAGACGGAAAGGGTGTTTTCGCCGTCCGTCAGGTATTCGGTCACGTCTATGGCAAAGGGGGTGTATCCGCCGCGGTGGGTTCCCGCGAGACGGCCGTTCACCCGGATTTCAGAATAATAGTCGACCGCGCCGAAGTGCAGCAGAACACGGCCGGTTTCCCGGTTCCAGCCCGCGGGAAGGGTCACGGTACGACGGTACCAGCAGGCGGCGATGAAGTCCACGTATTCAATGCCGGACAGCTTGGACTCCGGTACAAAGGGAACCACGATTTCGCGGTCGTACTTCGGAGCCTCCCACATCTTCCGGTCGCGTCCGGAGTTGCCGAAGTCAAACGCAAACTCCCATGTACCGTTCAGATTCATCCAGCTTTCTTCTCCGCGTACCAGCGTCGGCCGCGGATACTCAGGTCTCGGAATAGCCATAATTTCCTCCATAAAATTGAATTTGTATTGGATCGGGGCGCGTGGGAGGGAGCTTTTTCCCAAAGTCTCCTCTCCGCCCTCACCCAAACAGGTTTCTCATTTCACATCATCCGTGTAGATACCGGTGATGCCCATAGCAAAGTAAGGCTGCTGCTCCTCGTCGCCGTTGACGGTATGGATATAGAGGGGAACGCCGGAGCGGAGCATTCCCTCCACGTAACCGTCGACGGAGCAAAGCTCATAGGAAAAGGTGAAGCCGAGCAGCGGGTGGGTTTCGGCGAACCGGCCAAGCGCACGCCAGTCCGTTTTCGGATTCCAGTCCAGGCGGTACAGGGTATAGATGACGTACTCGAACCCCAGCTCGCGCACCGCGTCGTATTCGCTTTCGTCGTAAATCTGCACGATGAAGCGGTTTTTCAGCTCCGGTGCGAATGCGGCGATGGCCGTGACGCCGGCAATGTTGTCGTCCTTAATGTCCGTGACGATGTACGTTCCCTCGTTTTCCTCAAGGAAATCCACGATATCTCCGAGCCAGATGGGCGTAAAATTGCGGTAGATCTTACAGGAAAGGAACTCGTCCAGCGTCAGCGGAACGTTGTTGGTGATTTCGTCCGCGTACTCGGTGTACCAGTCGTGAATGCACGCAAGATACCCGTCCGCCGTAAAATTGAAGTCAATCTCAATGACCTCGCAGCCGGCGTCCGCGCACTGGCGCAGCCCTTCCATCGAATTGGAACCGTCGTACGTACGGACATTGCCTTCCTTGTCCACGCCGGTCAGCCGTCCCGCCGCATGAATGATATAGCGCATGTCCTCGCGGATGGCTTCCGCCTCCTCTGGATTGGTGTAAGGCGGATACTGCGTCTCCGCCTCTCCCGCGCTGCATGAAACCATCCCGAAGGTCAGAACCGCCGCCGTGACCGCGCTGACCAGACGAGCCGTTTTCATAGGAAATCCCCTCCCATCCGGCCGAATCGAAAGGCGGAAGAACCTCTCTGTATTCCTCCGCCTGCCAATATTGCCGATAAAATTATTCTGCGTCTGTTTCCGCGTCGTCGTCATATTCTTCTTCGTCCGCTTCTTCCTCAAGGAGAGCGCGGATGGAAAGACCGACCTGATGATTTTCGTTGTTGATGGACGTAATCTTCGCTTTGACAACCTGACCGACTTCCAGAACCTCGTCGGGCTTGGCAATCTTATGGTCGGTGATCTGGCTGATGTGAATCAGACCGTCACATCCGGGAACGATTTCAGCGAACGCGCCGAAGGGCATCAGGCTGACAACCTTGACTTCCACAACGTCGCCTTCCGCGTACTTGCTGGTGAAGATGTACCAGGGGTTCATTTCCTCGGTCTTGTAGCCAAGAGAAATTCTTCCCTTTTCACGGTCGAACGCCTTCACGTAAACGTGAATCTTGTCGCCGACGGAAACGACTTCCGAAGGATGACGGATGCGTCTCCAGGACAGCTCGGAGGTATGTACCATACCGTCCACGCCGCCGAGGTCGACGAATGCGCCGAAATCCGTGAGGCTCTTTACTTCGCCGTCGTATTCCTTGCCTTCTTCGATGTCTGCCCAGAAAGCTTCCTCGCGCGCCTTGCGTTCTTCACGGAGCACGGCACGGATGGAGGCGTAAGCTCTCTTACGGCCTTCGCCCTGCTTGATTTCGATGATCTTGACCTTCTGAGTGGTGCCGACGAGAGCAGAAAGGTCGCCGTCCTTCGGAACGCCGGTGAGAGATGCGGGGATGAAGACACGGACGGAGTTGATGGTGATGATGACGCCGCCCTTGACCGCTTCCACGATCTTGCCTTCGAGGGTTTCGTTGGTTTCGCTGGCTTCTACGATTTTCAGCCAGTTGGATTCGGAATCCACTCTGGTCTTGTCAAGCGTTGCAATCCCGTCGATATCGCTGACCTTGATCACCTTGGCCTTTACGACGTCGCCTACCTTGTAGAGAACGTCCAGCTTGGCCTGCGGGTCGTCGGTAGCCTTGTCGTGGGTAATCACACCGGTCGTCTTTGCGCCGAGATCAAGATGAATCTCATTCGGCGAAATGGACGTAACAACGCCTTCGACGATATCTCCTGTATTTAAGGTTTTGAACGATGTTTCGAGAAGCTCAGCAAAGTTTTCCGTTTGCTCATTCATGGTTTTATATACCTCCTGTATTAAACTGTACGGCGTCGATGCGCCGGCAGTTATTGACATATGAATAGGATCCTGTGGTTCGACACGTATGTGTTTACAGTCTTCTGCGCCGCCCACAAAATACACATTCCTGCAATATTTGGCTGAAATATCACGGAGCTTTCCTGAATTTGAGCTGTCTGAACTTCCGATAACCAGCATAATATCGGACTCTCGGGCAAGGCTGGCTGCTTCTTCCTGACGCAATTGTGTCACATTACATATTGTATCAAAAATTGCGGCGTTTGTATAGTCCTTTTTGATAAAATTTATACTTTT
>JBJFGC010000121.1:0-4414 GCA_051892315.1 Eubacteriales bacterium | reverse complement strand
CATCGCGGCGGCGTCCGGCACGGCGTCCAGAGCACGCGCGGCGTCCTCGGGCCTGATGTCAAGAACCAGACCATCGTCCGAAAAACGCGGCATAAGGTAGTGAACCGGACTGCCGCACATCATCGCTGCGTTGTAGACGGATTTGTGTGAATTGCGGGCGGCGATCCATCGTTTTCCGCCCCGACAAAGCGAGTAAACCGCCGCCAGGATGCCGCCGGTGGAGCCGTTGACAAGAAAAAACGAACGCTTTGCGCCGTAAAGCTCCGCGGCAAACTCCATCGCATCCCGGAGAAGACCGGTAGGAGCGTGGAGATTATCCAGTCCATCGATTTCGGTAAAATCAATGGCCGCGGCATCCCCGAGATAGTCAAAGGCGGAACTGCGCTTGTGACCGGGCATATGGTACGGGACACGTCCTGCACCGGAGGTTTGCTTCAAAAAATCGTACAATCTCATTGGATTTCCTCAATATCTACAACAACGGCTTCGCTTTTCCCTTCGGTCCGCACCGGATATCCCCACGTCCCGACGCCGCGTGAGACCACCGCATAACGGCCGGGAAGAACCTCGCCAATGCCGTCGTTCATCTCATGGTTCCGGATCATTCGCTTCATCAGAAATCCCACGGGAAAAATCTGTCCGCCATGGGTATGTCCGGCGAAAATCACATCCGCGCCGGCTTCGGCGCACGCCTTCAGTTCCACCGGTTCGTGACACAGCAAAATGGTCAGACCGTCAAACGGAGCGGCAAGCAGTTCCTCCGGCGTCTGACGCTCTTCCGACGCTGAGAGATCACGGCGTCCGGCAACACGGATTTTTCCGTCTCCGGTCACCGCGCACTCGTCCTCAAGAATGCGGACGCCGGCTTCGGCAAAGCAGCGTTCAATGTCCTCGCGGGTATGATCGGGCCGGCGCCAATGCCAGTCCGTGTCGTGGTTGCCGTAGACATACCAGACGCCGTACTTCGGCCGGAGAGAGGAGAACAATTCGCAGTAGCCCCGAAATTTAGACGGCTGTGTAAATTCATCGAAAATATCGCCGGTCAGGACCACCATATCCGGCTTCGTTTCTTCGGCAATGGAATAAATCCGCCGAATGGTTCGTCTGGTCTGAAAACGGCCCGGATGCATGTCGGAAAGCTGTAGAATCCTCAGCTTTCCGCCCGGCAACGCATGCTTCGTAGGAACGCTGTAAAAGGTCGTGATAATCCGTTTGGCCAGAATCACGCCGTATGCAAGGTGCAGGACACAGAGAATCGGAACAAGTCCCCCATCCAGGGTAATCTTCAGAAAAAGCTCCCGTGCGTGCACCAGCCCGACAAGAGCATACAAGAGGTCGTACACCAGATAAAAAAACGAAAGCTCGGCAACCGCCAAAAATGCAAAGGAAGTCACCCGAAACGGAAGAAAAGCAAGAAGCAGCGCAGCAAGCAGTCCGAACTCAATGGGTGTAAAGCCGCGCGGAACAACCGGAAAAAAAGAAATGAAGTTCCAGCAAAGGACAATAAAAATCAGACATTTGCCTAAAAACGGAAGGGTTTTAAGAGCGGTTTTGGAATACATGGACATCGCTTTCTGAAAATAATATTGTTCTTATTTTATAATGTTCGGCTGCCGGAAGTATACACATAAATCGTAAATTTAAGATGAATAGATGCGGCAGGAAAAAGCAAAAAGACCTGATTTCGGTTTCAAAACTCCCCTCTTGTATCGATTTATCGATTTTTATAGGGAAATTGTATTGACAAAATTTCACTTTTGGTGTAAAATAAATAAAAAAACAATTTACGCCGGGAGGAAATTGTGAATTGTGAAAAACATTTCCTTTCTTTTTGTGTTCTTTCTTCTTCTCATCTGTGGATTTATTTTGTCCTCCTGTGAGAACGGCGGGAAAATTGCCGAAAGCTCCGAAACCAAGGCGGAGCCTGCGGCGGAAAATATTTTGGGAGAAGCTGCTATGACAGAGTCTTATTTTACGTATGCCGACGCCAATTATTCCTTCGACGGCACAAAAATTACGGCCGCAAAAACTGCCGCCGTCAACGCAGACCAGATTTATTCCGGCGCGTTCTATGAGGACGAGCGGGTGGACGCGGACTTTGCCGCCGAGGTAGACATGACCCTCGACTCACTGTACGCGGCGGGCGGTCTGCTGTTCCGTGCCTCCGCCGCCGATTCGTTCGACGGCTTCACGGGCTATGCGCTGATGATCCGCGACCGGAAAATCTACCTGTACGAAGCCGGCGGTTCCAAGGTATCCGGCATGGTGCTGACCGAACTGGGCCGTGCGTCCATTGAAGATTACCGGCGCGGGGATACCCTCCGGCTCCGCGTGGAACGGCAGAACAACACCTACCGCCTGTACTATCTTGACGACGCGGACGGTGTGCAGCCGTGGCCGGAATTCGAGTTTGTGCTGAACGACTGCCGCGGGACGGGGATCGGCTTCATTGACAACGGTCAGGGTGTCTCCTTTGACAACCTCACCCTTCTGGATTACGAAGCGCCGGAAAAAGGCGACCGTCTCTACAAAAATCCCGTTTTCTCTGAGGCTCAGGCGGCCGATCCGGGCGTTCTTTACCACGACGGCACCTACTACTGCTATTCTACCTCTGCACCGATCGGCTATTACGTCTATACCTCCACGGATCTTGTGAATTGGAAAAACGAGGGACTCTGCTGCGAAATGGCATGGGGCATCGATAAGTCCGGCTACTACTGGGCGCCGGAGGTCGTCGAGCATAACGGCCGGTTCTACATGATCATGTCCGTAGACGAACATCTCGGCTTTGCCGTGGCAGACAGTCCGCTGGGGCCATTCCTTCCCGAAAAAAACTGGCTGTTTGACAAGACCATCGACGGCCATATCTTCCTCGACGACGACGGACGTGCCTACCTGTTCTACGTCACCTGGCGTGACGGCCACGAATACGGCATCTACGGCTGTGAGCTGGAGGACGATATCGTCACCGTGAAGCCGAACACGGAGGTTCATCTTCTTTCCCCGAAGGAAGCATGGGAAAAAACAGACGGCAGCGTAACTGAGGGGCCGTTCGTCCTGAAGCACAACGGAACTTATTACCTTACTTATTCCGGCACCGGCTATACATCGCCGGACTACGCGGTCGGCTACGCGACCTCCGACTCCCCGCTCGGCGAATACACCCGCTACACTGGAAATCCGATCCTCAGCCGGACGGAAAAGCTCTACGGTCCGGGCCACCACTGCTTCACGACCTCTCCGGACGGCAGTGAGCTGTTCATCGTCTACCACGTCCACGCGTCCACAACAGAGGTGCATCCCAGAAAAATCTGCGTTGACCGCGCACGCTTTGCACCTACGGCATCCGGTACAGACCGTCTGGAAATCTACGGCCCAACGCACACCGCACAGGAGTATCCAAAATGAAAAAACGTATCTTTCAGAATCCTGTCTGTCCCCGGGGTGCAGACCCGTGGGTCATCCGTGACGGCGACGTCTACTACTACTGCTATAGTGCCGGCGACGGCGTCTGTGTAAACCGGATTGAGGCACTGGACAAAATCACCCCCGCCGGCGGGCAGAAAGTCTACACGGCACCGGCCGGAACCATGTATTCCAGAGAATACTGGGCGCCTGAGCTGCATAAAATCGATGGCCGGTGGTACATCTACGTGGCGGCGGACGACGGTCGTAACGAGAACCATCGTATGTATGTTCTCGGCTGCACCGGCGAAAAGCCGACCGAACCGTTTGAGATGCTCGGTCAAATCACCGATTCCACGGACAAATGGGCCATCGACGGCACCGTTCTTCAGTACCGGGGTGAATGCTATTTCATCTGGTCCGGCTGGGAGGGGGACGTCAATGTGGCGCAGAACCTCTACATCGCGCACATGGCAAACCCGTGGACCATCGACAGTGAACGCGTGCTTCTGTCCCGCCCTGAATACGAGTGGGAAATGCGCGGCGGAAAGCCGTCCATCAACGAGGGACCGGTCGCGCTCGTCGCGGGCAACGCCGTTTATCTGTTCTACTCTGCGAGCGGAAGCTGGTGCGACCACTACTGCCTCGGCCGGCTGACGTACGACGGCTCCGGCAGCCTTCTGAATCCGGAAAGCTGGAAAAAGTCCGAGACAGCCGTCTTTTCAAAGACGGACGAGATTTTCGGCCCCGGTCACTGTTCGTTCACCACGGCGGCGGATGGCTCGACGTGGATTGTCTATCACGCGAACCTGGTCTCCGGCACCGGATGGGGCGGCCGCAGTGTCTGGACACAGCGTGTCGAATGGCAAAATGGCGAACCGGTTCTCAATGCCCCCGCCGCTCCTTCCACAAAACATTCGCTTCCGGTTGCAGACTGACCGAATGTGCAGCTCTCCATAGTATTTAACGTCAGTTCGACGGGGAGAAACTTTTTGAAAAAAGTTTCTCC
>JBJFGC010000120.1:0-4432 GCA_051892315.1 Eubacteriales bacterium | reverse complement strand
TCCGTAGGATAAAGGCATAGGACCGCGAAAAATCGCTGTACACCGGTTTTGTGATATACAGGCCATAGACTGCCAGCATGAGTGCAAAGGTCGCGAGCGCTGTGATGAGTTGGATTTTTTCGATTGTCTTTTTGATTTCCATGTTGTACCTCCATTGTGGGATGGATTGAAAAGGCAGGATTTTTCAACCGGATTTTCATCAGAAACACGACTGTTCCAGGAAAAAATGACGCACTGTGCTCACCGCCGGCGATTTTCGAAAGCATATTTTTCTATATTATAACATAAAAAGCGACAGATGGCAAGAAAGAGGAGTGCAATTCCAAAGAAAGCATGGTCGGCAGAAAAGAATAAGCGAAAAATCCTTCCGAACTTATGCCGGAACACTTGCCAAAGCGCTTGCTCATGAGGTATAATGGAAGGCGGAACAACGACCGACTGCATGATTTCGCCGCACCGGTTCGAGGAGATGAGCCGCGGGAAGCGTCCCGCAGATGCGCGCAGATGGGATTCCTACCCTGCCTGTTTTTCTGTCCAACACAGGGGTGGGCCTGCTCACCTCCGCGGGCTTTGCAGTGTACCGGTTTTCGCAAGCCTGTTCCGGAGGATTTTGAATGGCTGCGTCAGGGGAATTTGTTTCCTGTATTTTTGTGCCTTGGAGCGCAGCAGAAAGGAAGATCACAACCATGAACAACGCATCTCTCAAGCTCGTATCCTCACAGCTCAAGCTGCTGCCCTCCGCTTCGGAGAGAGAAATTTACGTTTATGAAATTTCACGTGCTTCGGCCATGCGCAACGAGCCCTATTCCTTCCAGATTCTTTACCGTTCTCAGCCCGGAGTCCTCTGCCAGCCGGTGAGCATTGCCGTTGACACAAGCGGAATCCCGGCGTCCGAATGGCGGGTCGATTGGGTTCCGGTTATGAACGCCGCCAATGACTTCCATGAGCGCGGCTATGTCAGCGATTTGCCCGGACTGTATCCCGATCTGCTGATGCCGCGCCCGATTTTGCCCGAGATAATCAACAAGGGCGGCATGAATTACGAAAAAAACGCCGTTAATCTGCTTAACTCGACCGGCGAGAAGGATCAGGCGGTCTGGGTGACGCTCAATCCCGACAGCGAGACGCTCGACGCGGGAATTTATTCGATCGGAGTAAAACTGACGAATCTCGCCGATCTTTCGGTGCTCGGCGAAGTGACGCTTGAATTTGTGGTAATCGACGCACTTCTGCCCGAGCAGAGCGAATATTACACGAACTGGTTTCATGTCGACTCGCTCTGCGAAACGCACGGCGTCGAGCCGTATTCCGATGTGTTCTACGAAATTTTCCGATCCTATATCAGAAACGCCGTCCGGCACAGAATGAACACTCTGCTCCTGCCTGCCTTTACGCCGATGCTCGACACCCCGCGCGGATGGGAGAGACGGAACGTTCAGCTCGTCGATGTCAGAAGAGGCGGGGAGGGCTGGGAGTTCGGCTTTGACCGGCTGCGCAGATTCATCCGCGAAGCCGATGCCTGCGGAATAAGAGTTTTTGAGCACTGCCATCTGTTCTCCCAGTGGGGGGCGGAGAACACGCCGAATATATACGACACAGACGGCAAGATGCTGTTCGGCTGGAAAACCGACGCTGCGTCCGACGAATATCGGGAGTTTATCCGCGCCTATCTCACCGCCTTTCTCGGGTTCGCGTCCGGCGAGGGTCTGACGCCCGACCGGATCCTCTTCCACATCTCGGACGAGCCGTCCGAAAAGCATCTCGAAAGCTACAAAAGGGCGTTCGATACGGTCAGCGACCTGCTCTCCGACTACAACATGATCGACGCGCTGTCCGACGTTTCGTTCTGGAAAACCGGACTTGTCAAGCAGCCGGTGGCGTTCATTGAAAAATCCGACAGCTTCGAGGCCCAGTGCCCATCCTTCTGGCTCTACTATACCTGCGGAACCTATGCGAGAAACAACTCCAACCGGCTGATATCCAATACGGCCGCGCGCACCCGCGTGCTCGGACTTCAGATGTATCGCTACCGCGCGGCGGGATTTCTGCACTGGGGCTACAATTATTACTTTGACCGCATGAGCGAGGGGTACTTTGACCCGAGGTCGAATCCCTGCGGCTACAAGCGAGGGCCCGGCATCCCATATATTGTCTACCCGTGCGGAAAAGGTGCGGTGCCGTCAATCCGCGAAAAGCTGATGTGCGAGGCATTCGACGACCTGCGCGCGCTGAAACTGCTCGAGAGCCTGATCGGGCGGGAAGCTGTGCTCGAATTCTGTGAGAAGCGGCTCGGCGCCAAGATCAACAGCACACTGATTCCTGAAGGCAACGAGCTCTATGCTCTGCGCGAGGAAATCAATCAAAAAATAAAGGAGAAAAGTGTATCCTGTGCATGTAAATAAAATAAGAGTGGACGGCATCCCCGCTGTAATATGGGGAGAACCAAGCGATAAAAGGATACTTGCAGCACATGGGAGTCATTCTTCCAAAATGGATGACTGTATATGGGTTCTTGCGGATGAAGCAATAAAACGCGGGTACCAGATTCTTAGCTTTGATTTTCCGCAGCATGGAGAAAGAGTTTACGAAACGGAGCCCCTTATGCCGGATGAATGCGTGAAAGAATTGAGGACGATGTACGATTATGCAAAGAAAACCGCGCAAAGGATTTCGCTTTTTGGCTGCAGTATGGGCGCATATTTTCAGCTGCTTACCTTTTCGGAAGCTGACATTGATCGTGTGTGGTTTCTTTCCCCTGTGACAGATATGAAGCGCATCATCCATAACCTCATGGATGACTGCCAGGTTACCGAGGAGCAGTTTCAGAAAATGGTTACCGTGGAAAAGGACACGGAGACGCTGTATGATCCATATTACCAATATGTCTGCGAGCATCCGATTACAAGCTGGCCGCATGAAACCTATATTCTTCGCGGGGAGACGGATACCTTATGTGAGTATTCTTATGTGAAACATTTTTCGGATTGCTTTGGGTGCGAACTGACCGAACAAAAGGGCGGGGAACATTGGTTTCACACAGAAGCAGAGCTTGACTTTTTCAGACGTTGGATCCGAAACAGACTTTGACCAATACGGACTGGCCGATGCGATGCGCCGATCCGCGAAAATAAGAAGCGATGGTGTGCAGTTTTTGTTTCCTGCACACCATCGCTTTCATAGGACCCATGAAGAAGAAAGCATCTCCCGGTTCATCTCGTCAGGTCTGTGCTTCACGGGCCGTAATGCGGTAAAGGCACATTTGACCAGGATAAAGCCACTGACCGTCCCAATGATCCGCTGTGGTTCCGGCTGTATACTCACTGACATTTGCTCCGTTGCATGTCAGCTCCAGGAGCCGGAAATTTTTTCTGTCAAATTCCGGACGGAAAACCTCCGGATTTTCCATGCTGGAATTGACGACACACAGATACTCGTTGCGGTCGCTGTCTTCAAAAAAGCTGACAATGGCCTGCCCCGTGCCGGACACATCCGTGATCACCGGATGCATTCCTTTTTCAAACAGGGGATATCCTCCGTAGGATTTGCCGGTCATAAAGGTGTTCTTCCGATGAAGCTCCATGAGGATTCTGCCGTACTGGTCATTGAAACGCCTGTTGGCGCGGAGCATTCTGTAGTAGGTTTCCGTTTTGTTGCCGTATTCGTCCACGGGAGAACCATGGTAGTTCGGACCCGCCGGTCGGTCGTAAAACCGGAACCAGGTTACGCCTCTGCTTCCGCAGGCTGCCGCGGTGGTAAGCTGCCACATCATGTCGTATTCGTTGGGAATTCGGAAATGATAATGGGCACTTGAAAGCTGTGTATTCCAGCAGTCGATTCCCGCTTGTTCTGCGGCGCCGATCATTTCGCGCAATTCCCTGAAATAGGAGTGAAATCCGTTTTCGTTTACCATATGATCGTAGTTGCCGTAACCAAAGATCCCGCACCCGGTTGTTTCCCTGAAATACCGAAGCCATTCCCGGAAGGTTCTTCCGCCCAGAATTTCCGGATCCGAAGCGTTCATATTCGTATGAAAGTTGACATAGGGCGTTTGTTCTGCAGCGACTTTTTTCTGAATTTCGATGCACTGGACGCAGGCCTCAAACGCTCTTGCATCTCCCGGCTCGTCGCCGATGAAAAAACCATAGAGCGCAGGATGCCGGAGAACGTCGCAGACCTCACGGAACCGTTTTTCATATGCATCGGCTCCAAGTTGGATCAGATGATTGTACTCCAGACCGCCGATGTTGGCGATCAGCCGGAGACCGGATTTTTCCGCCCGATCGAGGTAGGGAAGCAGGACAGCCATAGCATCCTGTCCGTAGATGGTTCGCGGGGTCATCGGATGGGTGAGTCCGCATTCGGCCCAGAGCATCACTTCGTCCGGGGAAGATTCAGCGATTGTCCTATAGTTCCACATGGAGATTGGAAAACG
>JBJFGC010000119.1:0-4439 GCA_051892315.1 Eubacteriales bacterium | reverse complement strand
GGCCGTCCGGCATGGTATAAGGCTGTTGCTGCAGGTTAACCCCGTCATGGCACATGACGAAATAGTTGTTGTCCGGCATACTGAAGTCGGCAAACTTCGCCTCGGGATACGCGTCAAAATATTCATTGAGCCGTTCAGCAATCACGTCAGCGCATTCCAGATTAAAATAATTGATGTAGCTTTCCCAGCGGCCGCGTCGGGGCGAACCGTCCGGATTCGTCATAAAATACGTCGGATGCGTTTCCATGAGGTCGTTGATGTTGGTTTTCGGCCGCGCACCCCCGAATCCGCCGAACGGACGGACGGCATAATGTGCCCATGTGTTCCGATAGGTTCCGTAGTTGTGGTTGATGCCGTTGCGGCCCATCATTTCCATCGTTCCGTCGTCGATATGGTGCTCGCCGCGGGAACCCTGTCCGCATAAATTCCAGCCGCGATAGGCAAAGACCGGAACCTCAAGTCCATCTGCTTTGCGGACCGGAATCTCGCCATGACGCTGAAACAGCGTCCCCAGCGCCCGGTCGCCGCGAACCCAGAGAACATCGGCGTTGTCCTCCAGGAACCGGTGGACTCCGTAATAGACGCCTTCCGGACGGTTGGCGATCATCCACAGGTTCTCCCCCTGTCCAACGCAGGCAAAGCCATCGGTATCGCCGATTTTTTCCAGCTCCTCCGGAAACATCGTCCGGAGCGCGGGAACGGAGGCGGCGGACGCAAGAATCACCGCCGGATGTCCGACAATTTCACTTACATCCGCAAAGCGGCGCAGCGGCGTTTCAACGTCCGCGATTTCCAGAATCGTATCGCGGTACGAACGCGCGGCATCTTCTTCCATAAAACCGGCAGTGCAGGCGGTCCATACAACGGCCTCGGTCCGGCCGTCGTGCGCCAGCCAGAGGGTTCTTTCTCCTGTTAGTTCTGACATGGGGTGGCTCCTTTCTTTTTTCCGAGGGCCGTTATTTTCGTGCGGCGGAATTCGCCCGGAGCCAGAAGGACCTTTTCATAAAGGCCAAACTGATGAACCCACACGGTATGGGGCGCCTCAAAATCCGTGTTGAACAGGCAAAGCGACCCGTCCTCCGGGAAATAGCTGAAGCAAACGTAATTGCACTCCGGCCCGGGGGCAACGGTATCGTCGGTGATGTACACATGTCCGCGGTTTTCGTTCGCAATGGTCCGATAGACATACCCCATCAGTCCCCCCGATCCCATGACGCTTCCGGGTCCCTCGTCCACATCGAGCGCGCCCGGATAAGTCCAGGTGTTCAGGAAATAGCACGTTCCCCGGCCATAGCGGTGACGGGTGAGCACCGGACGCGCTTCCTCGTCGTCAATCACCAGAACCTCAATCGCATCGTCCGTGAGCTCAAGATCCCCCATGGGAACGCCCAGAATGCCGAACCGGCGCGGGAATTCGCAGCCCAGCGCGTGCGATTCCGGCGGAATCATCGCCCAGTAGAAGTTGGGGCCGCGGCCCTTGACCCGAACTCCGCAGAGGTCGGAGAAATCTCCGCCGTTGACCAGCGTCTCCACGCCGTAGTTCAGGTCCCGTTCGTCATTCATCGATAATTGAGGCAGAGCAATCAGCAGCGTACCGCCGCCTGCGATGTATTCCTTCAGAATCTCATACTGCTCGGGTGAGCAGGTATTCCAGCCCGCGAACAGGAGGGCCTTGTACTGCGACAGCAGAAACTCCGCCGTAATCCGTTCCTTGGCAAAGGAAACTACGTCGACCTGACCGTACGGCGTGCCGGAGAGATAGAGGTTGACATACGGCGCCAGCACGGGCATTTCCGGGAAAAAGACGCTTCTTGCCGTTTTCCAGCCGCGTTCCGGCGCGCCCTGGAACCACTGCGGTTTTTCCACGGCAATGTCGTACAGTCCGCTGATGGCGTAGTTATGGTTGTAATAGGCGGTGGTCAGGTCCCCGTTCCCCTTAGCCAAGGCAATGGTTGACTCCGGCTGTCCCTCCGGTGTGCCGTTTTCCTTCACGTAATTCCAGAAATCCGACAGAATGCTCCGGTATTTCCGGCAGATGGGGGAATCGTAGTTGACGGTCGGGAAATATGGCCGCGCCTGCTCCAGATACTTTTTCATTTCCTCCGGATGATTGTGCAGCTCCTCCTTCACGCCGCCCCAGCCAATGATTCCGTAGCGGTCTCTGGCGTCCTGCGGAAACTTTAATTTCGGGGAATCGGGCGAAAGGGTATGCTCCACAAACCAGTTGCCGGACTCATTGATGATCATCTTGCTTCCGGCCATATACTTCATGTACAGCGCCGCACGCAGCATATCCCAGCGATGAGAATTGCTGTTGGGCAGCCAGGAATAATGCTCATGAGCCAGGTGAGAGCCCCAGAGCGGCAGATGATGCTGCCGGTACAGTCCGCGGGAGAGTGCGCTGGCAAAATTCAGGCTGGGGAAAGCGAAATCCTCCACCACGGGAATATCGGCACCGCCCAGCACCTCGTAATCCAGATGGAAATTGCTGCTGGTTGCCATAATATTTCCCCAGCCGGCCTGGCGGCGTTCTTCGGTATGTTCGCGCACCATTCCAATCAAGCGATCGGTCAGGGCGGAAAGCGTCAGCTTTCCGGTTTCCTCGAGAATTTCACGTGCAGCATTCAGCCCAACGTTGTACCGTTCGCCGAAATCATAGCCCAAATAGTAGTCGCCGCCCTCTTCAGAGAATTTCGGTACCCACTGGGCGTCGCTGCTTGTGTAGAGGAACGCCGTATAAATTCCGCGTTTTTTCGCCTCACGAACAAAACGAAGCAGACCGGCGCCATAGCGGTCCTTATACTTTTCAAAGAGGTCCGCATAATCGGACTGCAGCAGATTTTTATAATTTTCCCAATCCGGCGCGGGGATGTCCACGCCCACTTCATCCAGCGCATACAGCCATTCCGCGAGCAGACGCGGCGAAAATCCGCGCGGATAACCCCAGACCTGCGCCAGGTTTCCCTGATTGTCCTCCTGGATTTTATCCAACATATCAAACGGGCTGAAATACTGCGCCTGCCAGGAATAGTGACCGATCATGGTACAGAGCAAAGTGTCCGTATCCGTGGGATACACGCCTGTTCCAAGAAAAAGACCTTCCGGCGGCAATTGAACCGGTACCATAGGATTCTCCTTTTATAGAAAAAATAATGGGTGTTACGATTGTATCTATTGTATCATATTTTTGGGAGAAAAGATAGGGGAAAGAGAAAAATACAGGCAGAAGAGTTTCCGAAACAAACCAAAAATCGGGTACACCCCTGCGGCTGCACCCGATTTCTCCCCGGCGAAAACCACACAGTTCCCGCCGGGCGGCATTTTATTCCTCCTTGATAAGCGTTTCGAGTTTCTTTTCCACGAGCTTCTGAATCGACTGTGTGGTTGAAGCAAAGGTGTCCGAGCCGCTCTTGAAAACTTCCATATACCGGTAGTAGGTGTCGTTCGGAATGGTGCTCAGGCCGATGTCATAAGCCGCGGACGCGAAAATAATATCGAGCATAGCGGCGGAGCCTTCATCACGGGCGTAACGGGACTTGAGCAGGGTTTCTTTATAAAGCGGAATCAGGCCTTCCTCGGAGTCACGGCAGAGCGCTTCGAGAAGAATACCGACGTTCGCATAGGACTCGGGCCGGAGCGTAATCGGCAGCGTCGCCATTGAGCCGCCGGAGGTCAGCGCGTAATACCGATCCTGTTCTTCCGAATATTTCGGGAAGGGCAGAATGCCGATGTCGCTTTCCATATCGCGGAACTGCTCGATTGCTTTCATGGCGGTCCCGACAAACAGGAGTTGGTTGTTCATGAACATCTGACGGCTTTCCGTTGTACCGCCGTGGATATCGGTGACAACCTGCTGGTACAGATAGGTGCCGCTGTGCTTATTCAGAATATCGGACATAACGGTAAGCGCGTACTCGTTCCCCGGGATGGCGAAGTAAGGCTTTCCCTCCTCGTCAAGGTCAATGTACTTGATGCCCGCTCCCGTGACAAGGGAACCGAAATACAGCTTAATCGCTCCCGCGTTGCCGTAGCGGTCTTCCATATTCATTTCTCCGTTGCCGTCGAGATCGGCAACCGCGGTCCCGGCAATCTCCAGCATTTTGTCCATCGTCCATTTTCCCATGCCGGTGAGGTCATACAAATCTTCGGCCATCCCAAGATCGGTGTACATATCCTTGTTATAGAGAAGGACAAAGCTGCGGGTGTTCTGTGCGAGAGAAAAATCTCCGGTCGCCGCATAAATTCTGCCGGCAGAGTTGAAGGTCTGGGTGGCCTCCCAGCTCCAGTAGGGGTTTTCAAAGTCCACATACGGCAGGTTCTCCCACGTCTGCAGGTCTCCTTTTACATAGTGCGGCACAATTTGTTCGTCGTACAGCATGACGACCTCCGCACCCGCGTCGCCGGACAGGATGAGAGGCGTAAGGGCGGTCGTAGGGTCT
>JBJFGC010000118.1:0-4444 GCA_051892315.1 Eubacteriales bacterium | reverse complement strand
TTGGTTACTTCGCGAAGGATTCCAAAAATGAAAATACCTTCAATCGCGTTGTTTCGCTGAAGGGAAGCTATAAGCCGGAATAATGAACAAAGCCTGATGCAGATTGACCATCCATTTGCACCAGGCTTTGTTTTATGCATACCTTTTTGTTATCGGAATCTCTTTTTGATTTCCTCGAGATCGTGCAGGAGCGTGCGGCAAACAAACGCGACATAGCCGGTCAGCAGCAAGCCGGCCGCACAGAGGAAAACAGAAACACTCCATCCACCGCGCACGATTTCACAAACAATTGCAGCTATACCAAGAAGAAGCAGCGCATACATAACAGCAGGAAGAAAACGTCCGTAGGGACTGCGCCGCAGATTCAGCGGCTCGTCCATGGGAAGCTCGATTTCCGTGTAAGGGTCATCCTGCGGGGGAGCGGAAGGTGTTTCCGGTGTGAGGGAAGGGTTTTCAGCGGCACGTTCCCTCTCACGCGCTTCCCGTTCCTGCAGCTTTTTCCGATCATGAAGCTCACAAATGCGAAGGAGGTAATCCATCCCGCTGTCCGTCACACCGGCTTTGCGCAGATTCTTTTCGTTGGAAACAAGGCGGCGTACCGCGGACGAGGTGGATGCGTCCATAAACTTAATAAAGGGCAAAATAATTTGCTTGCATCTGTCACAGAGTTTGGTTCTGTCGTTCTCGGAAATGTCGCATCCGCAGTTGGAACAATGGGGCATGGGAAACCTCCTTTAAAATAGAATTATGCTGGAAAAAGGAAAATTATTCCGCGGCAAAGGGAATTTCGGTCACGCGGAGCGTCGTGGAACCATAGGGGATAAACTTCATCATGCAAACTTCTCCCTCGGGCTGAATGGACGAGGGTACTGCATTGGCAATCATCCGATAGCCTTCCATGTATCCCCACTGAATGGGCACCATTGGAACCTCCAGTGTAACCGGCGGAAGCTCGGTTGAGAATGGAAGATCGGAAATCGTACCAGTATCATGGACGATGATATCTCCTTTGGCGAATGCGTACTGCCAGTCGGTGGTAGGACGGATTTCCCAGTCGCAATAAGGGAAACGGCGTTCCACGTTGTCCCGTATGTATTCAAGACGGTTCCATTCCTCGCCGATGGCAAGAGAATAAACCAGTGGACCGCGTTCAATTGCAAACATATCGTGCGGACGTGCGACGTACTTCACCGCAAAAGTCATTTCGAGCCGGACGACGGATGTGCCGGACCACTTGCGTTTCAGCAAAACAAGGGTACCAGGTTCTGCATCCTCTCCATCAATCTTTGCAGAAGCGGCACATGCAGGAATACGGAGCGTCAGTGTAAAGTCACATTCATTTTCTCCAGCAACCGTGACGATGTAGTTGACCGTATCTCCGAACGGATACAGAGTCTCAGATTCCACCGTAACGCTGCATCCATCAAGAACTGTAGTCAGCTTGGCCGGTGCAAGAGCGGACGTTGTGATGCCGTCTTTCGATTTTAGAAAGACAGACATGGCGAATTTCGGCCAACCTTGATTGAAATTGGCAGTACAGCAGCCGAAGTTGGGTTCAAGGCCAAAAAGATGGGATTCCGGACCGTTGGTACGGAAAATAACTTTCCCGGGCTCAAGACGAACGCAGGCGACCTGATTGGTCATCTGATCGTACTGATGTGCCCACATATCGGGCGTGATGGTAGCAGGGAGCGCATTGTATGCAAGCTTTTCCAGGCGGTCAGCCCAAACGGGATGACCAGTGAGCGCATAGAGGACTTCGTAGGAATACATAGCTTCCACAACGCTGCACAGTTCGGTCCCCTGAACGGGGCTGTCACCGGACAGACATTCGTCTCCGGTAAAGTGTCCTGCCGCAGTACCATGAAAAGCAAAAAGTTGGGAAAGCATGAACTCGGAAAAGCTGTCGTCGGGCTCCCCGTCAAGAAGAGAGACCAGACCGCCTTCCTTGATGGCCATTGCCTGATTGACAACGTGAGATTCCTGACGCCATTCGTTCAGCGGTTCCTGGTAGGGCCAGTTTTCGTAAAGTTTTTCGTAATTCATTCCCTGTGTACGAAGGAGACGTGCAAGGTCAAGAAGCCATTCTTCAGGGTAGATTTCATAGAGACGAAAGATTGGAATCAAGCATTCAAACCATCTCGAATGTGCCCACGCAAAAATAGGATGTGCTTCAATGTGTGATTTAAGATTTTTCAGAGAGCGATAGACCACGCCAGGGATACGCTCGTCGCCGGAGCAGTCGTAGTAGAGCATGAGGACTTTGTCAATGAGGTAGAGCGCCCACATATCGTAGCCGGCACGCTCCTCAACGGTGCAGGGACAGAGCCAGCCGTCTTCGCACTGACCGGCTATGATAGCGTCGACGTACTTTTTCGCGCGTGCGATTTTATCTTCGTCGTCGAGCAGATATGCCAGCGGAATGAAACCGTCAAGCCAGTAGGGAACCCGTTCCCATCCCTCACGATTTCCGCCAATCCAGCGGCTGTCACGGATATCGGGCCAGACCTTGTCAAGATGACCGGATAAACCGTCTGCCTGAATTTCGAGCTGTCTCCGGAGCCATCCGGTAGGCTTGAGCTCGGTGGTATTGAAAAATTGATAGTTCTGCATCTTGTTCTCCTCTCAAGTCAGAAAGTTCGGCTCAAAGTTGGTTTGCAAGAAGAAGGACTGCCCGGGCGGAATTTTTGGCCGCCATTTTCGCAAACGTCGGATAATCCTCACACGCACCGGCGTCCGCGTCGTCGGAAATCGCCCGGATGACGGCGAACGGAACCTGGTTCACATAGCATACCTGCCCGATCGCCCCACCTTCCATTTCACATGCAATCGCTCCGAAATTCTTCACAATCCGGTCTTTGTCTTCCTGTGCGCCGATGAACTGGTCACCGGTTGCAATGGTTCCCCGGACGGCGCGGATTCCCATTCCACATACGATTTCGGAAATTTTTTCGGACAGCGCTTCGTCTGCGGGAAGTTTTACTTTGTTGATGCCGGAAATCAGTCCGACCGGATCGCCCAGCGCGGAAGTATCCATGTCATGCTGCACCACCGCGGAGGAAACGGCAACGTCTCCGACGGACAGCTCGCGGGTGAGCGTTCCGCCGACTCCGGTGTTGAGGATGGCGTCGGGGGCGTATTTCACAATCATCGTCTGCGCGCAGATGGCCGCAAACACCTTGCCGATGCCGCAGACCGCCAGAACAACGTCGGTGTTTCCGAGTTTTCCGAGGCAGTATTCGATGCTTCCGCAGGTTTCGCGGACGGTATCCGTCATTTCCGCTTCAATCAGTTCCGCTTCGATGTTCATCGCCGCGATAATTCCAAGTTTCATGCGGTTTCTCTCCTGTTGTAATACATCTGAAGTATATCTTCTGAAAAATATTTTCCCATTTTCTCCACTTCTCCCATGACGATTTTTATATATTCGTCCTTTTTATACCAATTGTCCCTTGTGATATTTCTCTGGTCAGCAACTGTCTCTACATAGAAATACGTATGGGCGGGAAACACTTTTTGATACGTAAACAAAGCCCTTCTGCTGTGATATGCTTTACATACCAAGAGAACTCTGCTCATATCAAAACCTCTTTTTTTAATTTCTTCATAACTGAAAAGAGCATTTTCGTAGGTGTTGGTCGCTTTTTCTTCACAAAGAACAGCTTCGGATGGCAATCCATCGGCCAGAGCGACCGATTTTAAAAATGCAGCCTCACTGGAATAATCCGGTATTTTGATATTATATCCTCCGCTTACGAGAATGTGCTTTGTTTTTCCTCTTTTGTATAGCTCAACCGCTTTTTTCATGAGCTGCGGCTGGCTTCCCCCCGGAATCAACAGAACGTCACATGGAACTTCCGGCGTTTCATTCTCAACAAAAATGAAACGCGTGATGCAATCAAAGGGGAAATTCATTCCGTTATTCCTCCAGTTTCATTTCCCAGCCGCATGCGTCACTCGGCATTCTCCAGTCTCCCCGGGGCGACAGCGCAACCGAACCGACCTTCGGACCGTCGGGAAGCGCACTGCGTTTGAACTGCTGGGAGTAGAACCGGCGCAGGAACGTGTTCAGCCATTTTCGGATGGTTTTGTCGTCGAATTCTCCGGCAAACGCGGCTTTCGCTTCGCGGAAAATCTTGTCCGGCGTCTCGCCGAAGCGGACAAAATGATAGAGGAAAAAGTCGTGCAGGTCGTACGGACCGACGATGTCTTCGGTTTTCTGTGCGATTTCGCCGTCCTTGGCCGGGAGCAGCTCCGGACTGACCGGAGTGGCCAATACATCACGAAGCACCGCCGCGAGGTTCTCGTTTCCTTGTTCCTCACATTCATCTGCGAAATAGGACACGATATGGCGCACGAGCGTCTTCGGAACGCCGCCGTTGACACCGTAATTGGACATATGGTCGCCGTTGTAGGTGGCCCAGCCGAGCGCGAGTTCGGACAG
>JBJFGC010000117.1:0-4444 GCA_051892315.1 Eubacteriales bacterium | reverse complement strand
GTACTGGAAACCGACGCTCTGCTCCGGCATATCCCGGTAATCGAAAAGATCTTTGACGGGAATCCAATGCTCGAGGTCGCGCGAGGCAATGAGGGTCAGGAGGTTCCGTCCGGTCGGGTGCGATGCGTCCACATAGGAAACGAGGGAAAGATACCAGCCGCTTTTTTCGTCGTATGTGATCTCGAATTTGGAATGGTTTCCCGGGAAGGAAATCACTTTTTCAAATTCCAGCGCCCGCTCCGGCTCCTCCGGAAACGCACGCATGACGATGGCCAGACCAAAGGAAGGCTTGCAGCGTTCGATTTGATAGCGCAGGATGTTGTACAGGGAGCCGTCCGGCGCGACGGTCATGCAGCCCTCCAGGTATCCGCTGCTTTTGCCTTCCGCGGTCCCCTTCCAGCTCGGGTCGTACGGTACAGGAGGGGTAAACGTCCAGTTGGAAGGATCCAGCAGGTCGGCGTTTTCGTCGACGGAAGCGCACATGGCCGCGTGGGTACCGGATGCCCAGGAACCCCATTCCAGCGTAGTCCAAAGCCTTCCGCCATAACGCAGAACCTTCTGGGGATTTTTGTGAATGCCGGGCTGACGGAAACCGCTGGAGCCGCGCAGGAGAACGGTCGGTGGGCCGAAGGTGACTCCGCCATCGTCGGAGCGGCCGATCAGCAGGTCGCCGTATTCGGTATTGACAGCCAGCATATACAGGCGTTTGTTGTGAAGGAACATTCTTCCCCAGAAGCAGGGGAACAGCTCGGAAACGTAGTTCCACGTTGCGCCGTCGTCATCCGAACGGAACAGGAGCGTCAGGTCCTGAGGAGCACCTCCCTGGAACACATCCATGGAGGCAAGCAGATATCCGTCGGGATGACGGACGAGGGAAGGGCTGCACAGGTAGTTGCCGGAGAAGGAATAGGCGCGATCCTCGGGATGCAGATAATTGACAACCGTGTCGCCCGGGACAAATCCGGTGCGTGCCAGCCGTACACGGCTTTTTTTCCCGCGGGACGCGACATAAAATTCATAATCCGTATCATCCTCCAGACCGGAAAAAAGATACGTTGTCCGGTCGGTTTCCCGTTTTATCCAGTCTTCTGCGGCACAGTCTCCGGCCGGCCGTTTACGGAGATATACGGTATAGACATCCGCTTCTTCCAGCGGAAGCCAGGACAGTCCGATGCTTTGTACCCCGGGAAAAATCCGGCAGATGTAGATGTCTCCCGTGTCAAACATCGGCGGCCGGTATGGCCGGAAATTCCATGTTGTTACACCTTTCATACGGTCCTCCAATTATTGTTTTGCCAATGGGACTTGACGGGTTTCTTTTGGGTCCGCTCCCATTTCACGAAGAACCTTCGCGCCGATGGGAACGGAAATGACAAAGGCAAGAAGGTCGGCAACCGGTTGGGCGAGCTGAAGACCGAGCACCGGCGACTGACCGAGCGATTGCAGAAGCAGAGGCAGCAGAAGAACGGACGGGATAAAGGTCAATCCCTGGCGGGCCATTGCGACGATGGTGGCGCGCGCGGTCATTCCAATGTTCTGCAGCAGCATATTGCACAGGATGACCCAGGACATGAGCGGGAAGGAGATGAGCTGCGCACGGAAGGCGAATGCGGCGATTTCGGCGGCAAGGGACGTTGTTCCCGCGATGGCGGCAGTAATCGGTTCGGCAAAGAGAAAACCGACGACCGCGATGCCCAGCAGTACAACTGCCGAAATCTTGACGCAGAACCAATAGGAGCGTTTCACGCGGTCATAGAGTTTTGCACCGTAATTGAAGCCGCAGACGGGCTGGAAGCCCTGTCCAAAGCCGATCAGGGCGGACAGGAGAAAATTCATCAGCTTGGAGGTCCCGGTCATGGCGGCCTGAACGGCGTCGATCATCACATCCTCGTGCAGGTACAGGCCGACGGCATGGTTCAAACAGGTGACAGAAATGCTGGCGAGACCTTGTCTGGCGAGAGAGGGAAGGCCGCCCTGAACGATGCCGCGGATGTAATAAAGCCGCGGCGAAAAGTTTTTCAGACGGATTTTGATGTTGTCGCTGCGCATCATGCCAACCAGAAGGAAGATGAAGGAGAGAATCTGGCTGATCGCGGTAGCCAGAGCAGCTCCCCCGATTCCCATGCCTGCCCCGAAAGGCATGAGAAAGGAGCCGTCGAACAGAACGTCGCCCTTCTGGAAAATAAGCAGCGGGTCGAGAATGAGGTTGATGATGGCGCCGGAAGTGAGACCGACCATGGCGAAAAAGGCATTCCCCTGCATCCGGAGCTGATTATTGAGAACGATGGCGCCGGTCATGAAAGGAGTAGCGATCAGAATCCACTTCATATAGTCGATGGTGGCGGCGATGGTGGGAGCGGTTTTTGCTCCAAGCAGGAGCGCGAAGGGGCGGATGAAAAGCAGCCCCGCGATGGTGATGAGGAGGCCGAAAAAGACGGAATAGAAAAATCCGGTTGAGGCCATAATTTCCGCGTCACGGTAATCCTTTCGTCCGAACGCGCGGGAGATGTAGTTTCCCGACCCGTGTCCGCAGAAAAATCCGAACGCCTGAATGATGGACATCAGCGGAAGGACTACGCCGACCGCGGCCACCATACTGTCGCTCGAAAGCTGACGCACGAAAAACGCATCGGCAAGGTTATAAAAGGAGGTAACCAGCATCGAGATAATGGTCGGTATTGCCAGAGTTACGATAAGTCGTTCCACCGGTTCGGTTGTCATACGTATAAATTTCTTATCTCCGGCATTCTTTTCTTCAGGTTGTTTCATTTTTCTGTTTTCTGCATTCTTTCCTTAAGATTTCTATTCGTATTAGTTTAACCGAAACGCCCCCGTTTGTCAACCGCTGTCGGGAAAATTTTGCGTTTTTTTGGGAGTTTTCCGGGTACAGTGTTTTCCGAAAAAGACACTCTCGGGACGAGCGCAGACGCTGCCAGAACGGCGACAACGAGCTGAAAGATGCCATCACCAACCTTTCCCACGACCTGCGTACCCCGATCACCGCTCTGTCGGGCTACCTTGAGCTTCTGCGTCGGGAGGATATGTCCGAAAACGCCGCGCGGTATCTCGCGGTTATCGAAAACCGTATCGGGGCTCTGCACGAGATGGCGGAATCGCTGTTTGACTATTCGGTTTCCGTTACGGTGGACCACAGCGCCCTCGAGACGGTTGTGCTGAACCGCGCGGTGGAGGAGGCTGTCTCATCCTGTTACGCTCTGCTTGTGGAGCGCGGCATCACGCCGGAGATTGCCCTTCCGGAGGAGAGAGTCGGCTGTATCCTGAACCGCGCCGCGCTGTCCCGGATTCTGGAGAACATCATCGTCAACGCCGTCAAGTACAGCGACGGGGATTTGTCCATCGTCCTGCGGGAAAACGGCGAAATCGTTTTCACCAATCACGCGGCATCGCTGGATGAGACAGCGGTCGGGCGGCTGTTCGACCGGTTTTACACCGTAGAAAACGGCCGAAAATCCACAGGTCTCGGCTTGTCCATCGCGAAAACGCTGACTGAGCAGATGGGTGGTCGGATTTCCGCCGTCTGCCGCGGCGGTCTTCTATCCCTTTCCGTCCGCTTCTCCGGAACCCGTTGACAATTCCTCCATGTGGTGCTATAATGGAATGCAGGAAGAGTACTGACTGGATGGAACGAGACAAAGGGAATCAAGAAAGGACAGAACCATGTGGAAGACGAAATTGTGCCTTGGGCTGATGGGACTGGCGTCGACGCCGGAGGAAGAAATCCGGCTTCTTTGTCAAACCGGATTTGAGGGATTTTTTACCGGATGGAGTCCGTCCGCGCCGGTCGGAGCGTGGAAAGCGGCGGCGGACGAATGCGGAATGCTGTATCCGTTTGTCCATGCGCCGTTTCACAAGGCGGCGGATCTGTGGAAGGAAGGCGACGCGGCGCAGGCGGCGGTGGACGAGCTTCTGGCCTGCCTTCGTTCATGTGCCGAAAACGAAATCCCGATTATGGTGACGCACGCGTTCATCGGCTTTGAGGAGCATTCACCGAACGCGGTCGGCGTGGCGAACGTTGAGAAAATCGTTCGTGAGGCGGAGCACCTCGGCGTAACGGTGGCGTTTGAAAACACCGAGGGGGAAGAATATCTCGCGGCGCTCATGGAGCTGGCGCGAACCTATCCGTCGGTCGGTTTCTGCTGGGACACCGGCCACGAAATGTGCTACAACCACGGCGAGGATATGCCCGGCCGGTACGGTGATCGCCTTGTCTGCACGCACCTCAACGACAACCTCGGCATCCGGAGCTTCGACGGCAAAATCACGTGGCATGACGACCTGCACCTTCTTCCGTTTGATGGCATCGGTGACTGGGAGGATATCGCGGCGCGTCTGGTACGCAGCTCCTATACCGGTCCGCTGACCTTTGAACTTCTGCGGTCCAGCAAGCCGAACCGCCACGAAAACGATGGGTATGGACGCCTTT
>JBJFGC010000116.1:0-4467 GCA_051892315.1 Eubacteriales bacterium | reverse complement strand
GTCCGAGATGGTGCAGCTGACTTTGTGCGGTGCGCGAAGAAAGATTTTTTCAGCTCCCGTGATTCGGTAAACGTACGAGCGCATGGTGATCGAAGCTTCAACGGAAATACCGCTGTCCTCGAGATAGACGGCGTACGAATACGGATGGGACTGCACCGTGCTCATATCGAAATGGGAGACAGCGCCGGCAAAGTTCGGGGCAGCTTCTCCGGCAAACATGACTGAGCACTCGCCGATGGGAAACGATGCGATTTTTTCAGCGAAATAATAATCGGTAAGATTGGGCGTGACGTTCGGGAAAATCTGTGCCGTACCGTGCGGAAGCATGGCAACGGGCCGTGTCGCGGTCAGCAGATGCCCCACGGTTCCAATATATGGGTTTACGTATTCGGCTGGTGTTTTTGCTTTCATTGGCTTCCTCCGTAGGAACATCCGTTTTCTGCTTTCGGACGGCGGATGCTCCTGTCGTTTTATAGAAATTTTGTTTTTCTGCGCTGCATGACGGCCGCGGCCCTCAGCTGTACTCCAAACTTCCGCATCAGAATGCAGTATGCTTTTTCATATCCTCATAAAAGCATAACGGTGCGAGATCGGGAGAGGGCTTTGTTGCTTCCGCAAGATACCGCCTCATGGCGTAGCAGAACGCGCAGCGGGTGGGATACCCTTCCTTGGCGGGAGAAAAGCCCCTTTCGCGGGCGTATGAATCAAGTTCTGCGGTTCCTCCATGGAAAAGCCGCGCCATAACCGGGTATTTTTCGGGAGAGACCGCGCCTGTCAGGTAATCTTCGGCCTCCATCGCCAGTCCGGGACATCCCGACGGCACCGCGTTGCCGTATAAGTCAAAGTGACAGTGACACGGTTCGAGCAGATCCGTGCATGGAACGGGGGTGCTCCATGCTTCGGCGGGCTTTCTCCCGTATGCCTGATCGGCGATGGCGAGAGCGCGTCCGTTCATCCCCACGCCGTATTCCGCCGCCGTTTCGGTGATGTAGTCCCTGCCGAGCAGCTCGGACAGCTCATCTTTGGAATAGGTTTTCTTCCAATCAAGGTCACGGAAGCGCCGCAGGTACCGCTCCTTCCAGATGAAAAAATCAAACCCCATTTCTCTCAGAAGACGGCACAGACGAACCGGCCGTTCCAGCGGAACAAATTCGATGTGGAACGGGTCGACGGACACCATCACGGTGGTCACACCAAGCTCCCTCAGCCGATGCAGCCGCTGTTTGGTGAATTCGTCCTCCGAGCACCAGAAAGCGTTGGTTTCGATGTAATCAATCCCGATGCCGTACCGGTTTAGGCTTTCGATCAGGGAGCACAGCGCGCGGAAATGGAGAAAAGGTTCCCCGCCGCCGATATGGACCGAGGAAGTCTTTGCCTTCTTCAAAAGACAGGCCGTGCGGTCCGACATTTCGGGCGTGATGAATTCCTTCGGACGTTCGGGAGATGAGGCGAACATACAGTGGCGGCAGGCGGCAGTACAGGTGTAATTGGTGATGATTCCGGAATATACCGGCGTGTTCATGGCGTGGACCTCCGTTCCTCATTTGCTGTTAGTATATAATAACAAAACAGCTTTGTCAAGAAAAAGTGTGCGTTTTCCACAGGCTTTCTTTGCAGAGAAAGCTTTATCGGTTTTCTTGTCCGCGTTCGGAACCGGGGGCTGCTGCCCTTTGCATTTTTCCGTCCGACTCACATTTCTTACAAAAATGTTAGATTTGGCGGGATTTTGTAAGGAGGTTCGATGGCGGAGCGGGGAACCGTCTGGTATAATACAGACAAGAAAATCGTTGGGAGGTTTCTGTTATGCGAATACTTGAAGTAGAAGGGGTCCGAAAAATTTATACGACCCGTTTTGGCGGAAATAAGGTGGAGGCGCTGAAAAACGTGTCCTTCGCCGTGGAAGAAGGCGAATATGTGGCCATCATGGGGGAGTCCGGTTCCGGGAAAACGACGCTGCTCAACATTCTCGCTTCCCTTGACAAGCCTACGGCAGGAACGGTTCTGCTGGACGGGCAGGAGGTCTCCAAAATCAGGGAATCCCAGGCGGCGGCGTTCCGGAGGGACAACCTCGGCTTTGTGTTCCAGGAATTCAACCTGCTGGATACCTTTTCGCTGGAGGACAACATCTATCTTCCGCTGGTGCTTGCCGGAACATCCTACCGGGAGATGGAGCAGCGGCTCACGCCCATCGCGGCGCAGCTTGGCATCACGGAGCTTTTGAAAAAATACCCTTACGAGGTCTCCGGCGGTCAGAAGCAGCGGGCGGCGGTGGCCCGTGCGCTGATCACGCATCCGAAGCTGATTCTGGCGGACGAACCTACGGGCGCGCTGGACTCCAGATCCACCGACGAGCTGCTGCGGCTGTTCGGAGAAATCAACCGGATGGGACAGACCATCCTGATGGTGACTCACTCGGTCAAGGCGGCCAGCCATGCCGGACGGGTCCTGTTCATCAAAGACGGTGAGGTCTATCACCAGATATACCGGGGGAACCATTCCGGGGAACAGCTCTATCAGATGATTTCCGATACCCTGATCCTGCTGGCAACGGGTTCCCATCCGGAAGACGGAGGAAATCGGTCATGAACATCGGCTTTTTCCCGAAACTGGCCCTCGACGGCATCCGGAAGAACAAAAAACTCTACGCGCCGTTTCTGCTGACCTGCGTCGGTATGGTCGCCATGTATTACATCATGCTGTTTCTCGCCACCACACCGACCATGGAGCACGTTCCCGGGAGCGAAAGCATGCAGGCCATGCTGAAGTTCGGCAGCTATGTCCTTGCCATTTTCTCGGTCCTCTTTCTGTTCTATACGCACGCCTTTCTGACCCGGCGCCGCATGAAGGAATTCGGGCTGTACAACATCCTCGGCATGGACAAACACAACATCAGCCGGATCCTTTTCTGGGAAATGGGTGCCGTGGCGGTGATTTCCCTCGGTGCGGGATTGTTCGTCGGCATCGTTCTGTCCAAACTGGCGGAGCTGTGTCTGGTGAACATCCTGCAGGGAGACGTGACCTATACGCTGAGCGTTTCCCCCGAGAGCATCGCGCTGACAGCAATTGTTTTCAGCGTGCTGTTTCTCCTGCTTCTGCTGAACGCGCTGCGGCAGGTGTACTTTACCAACGCCATCACCCTGTTCCGCAGCGAAAACCTCGGGGAAAAACCGCCGAAGGCCAACTGGGTCTTCGGTCTGGCCGGATTTCTGATCCTGTCCGCCGCGTACTGCATCGCCGTCACCATCCGGGATCCTCTTACGGCGCTGTCGATGTTTTTCGTGGCGGTGATCATGGTCATTCTCGCCACCTATCTGCTCTTTGTCTCCGGTTCGGTTCTGCTGTGCCGGATTCTGCAGAAGAACAAAAAATACTACTACCAGCCCAACCATTTCGTGTCCGTTGCTTCCATGACCTACCGGATGAAGCGCAACGGGGCGGGACTGGCGTCCATCTGCATTCTGTCGACGATGGTGCTGGTCATGCTGTCCGCGTCCGCCTGTCTGTATTTCGGGATGGAGGACAGCATGCATGCGCGTTATCCGCGCGATATCATCGTCACGACGCAGATGGATTCGCTGGAGTACTGGCAGAATTCGTCGCTCGACCGGCTGCGAGAAGCCACCAACGGGCAGATGACCGCATACCGCGCGAATCCGACGAACGTTCTCGACTATCGTTTTGCCACCCTGTCGGGTCAGCTGCAAAACGGCGAACTGGAAACCGACCCCTCCAACATCACCGATCTCGACCTGCTCACCTACAGTTCCGTCTATCAGGTTTACTTTGTTCCCCTGGCGGACTACAACCGGATGATGGGGACGGACGAAACGCTGGCGGAGGATGAGGTACTGCTGTACGGAATGCGCTCGGACTATACCGAAGATTTCTTTACCATCAAAAACGGAACAACCTTTCAGGTGAAAAGGGTGCTGGACGACTTCTTTGAAAACGGGTACGCCGCTACCGAAATGATTCCCTCGCTTTTTGTGGTGATTCCGGACGAAGGAGAGAGCCTGCAGGAGCTGTTTTCCCTGAACGGCCCGTCCGCTTCATCGATGCTCCGGCTGAACTGGCTGTACGGTATGGATCTCGGTGCGGACATGAAAACGGACACGCAGATCGAACTGCACCGTTCCGTCGAAAAAGCCGTTATCGCGGAAGAATCCGGACAGATCTGGTGCATGGTCGAAAGTCTGGCGCACGAACGGGCGGATTTTCTGGGAATGTACGGCAGTATCTTCTTCCTCGGCATCCTTCTCAGCATCGTGTTCCTGTTTGCGACCATTCTCATCATCTATTATAAGCAGGTTTCGGAGGGATACGAGGATCAGTCCCGCTTTGCCATCATGCAGAAGGTGGGGATGACGAAAACGGACATCCGGAAAAGCATCAATTCCCAGATGCTGACGGTCTTTCTTCTGCCGTTTGTGACCGCCGTCCTGCATCTCGCCTTTGCGTTTCCCATGA
>JBJFGC010000115.1:0-4469 GCA_051892315.1 Eubacteriales bacterium | reverse complement strand
AGCAGAGTCCCAAAGAAGCCCCCACGCAAAAGAATCCTTAAAAATTTCCCATAACCCTTGCATTCCCCAAAATAACGTGCTATAATGTAACATAGATGAATATCGAAACGCTGAGACGGAGAGTGCGCGGAGAGAGGATCGCAGACAGAGAGCGGAAACCGGCAGGCTGGGAGTTTCCGCTGTGAGAGATCCGTGCTTTCGCTTCGGAGTGCGATTTGCGCACAAGCGGACAGGGTGAAACAGAATGGAAAGTAGCCCTGTACGGACCGGACACGTTACGTCCGACGAGAGCCGTGTTTTTCACGGAATCCGGGTGGTACCGCGGCAGTTTGTCGTCCCTTTTGTCCTTGCGGCAAAAGGGATTTTTTGTTCCGCACCGCCCGTTTGAGTATTCAGAAAGGATCAATGAACAATGAGAGAAACCCTTGAAAAAATCAAGGCCGAAGCTCTGGAAGCGCTTTCCGCTCCTTCGGCGTCCATCGAGGAGTTAAAAATCAAATACCTCGGGAAAAAGGGCGAACTGACCGCCGTTCTCCGCGGCATGGGCAAGCTGTCCGCTGAAGAACGGCCGGTGATCGGTCAGCTCGCTAACGATATCCGCGCGGAAATTGAAGCGAAAATCGAACGGCTGACTGCCGAACGCCGCGCGCGGGAACAGGAAGAAAAGCTTGCTTCCGAAACACTGGACGTCACCATCCCGGGTGACAAAATCCCCCAGGGCCACTTCCATCCCCTCGCCCTCGTGCAGCGCCAGCTGGAAGAAATCTTCCTTGGTATGGGCTATTCCATCGTCGAAGGCCCCGAGGTTGAACTGGATTACTACAATTTCCAGGCACTGAACATCCCGAAGGATCATCCCGCACGCGATACGCAGGATACGTTCTACATCACCGACAACATTCTCCTTCGCTCCCAAACCTCTCCGGTTCAGGCGCGCACGATGGAAAAACAGAAGCCCCCGATCAAAATCATCTCCCCCGGCCGCGTCTACCGCTCGGATGCCGTCGACGCCACGCACTCTCCTCTGTTCCATCAGGTCGAGGGACTGGTCGTGGACCGCGGCATCACCATGGGCGATCTCAAGGGAACCCTTGAAATGTTTGCGAAAACCATGTTCGGCGAGGAAACAAAAATCCGTTTCCGTCCGCACCACTTCCCCTTCACCGAACCTTCCGCCGAGGTTGACGTCTCCTGCTTCGTCTGCGGCGGCAAAGGCTGCCGTCTCTGCAAGGGCGAAGGCTGGATTGAAATTCTCGGCGCCGGAATGGTTCACCCGAACGTCCTCCGCATGTGCGGCATCGATCCGGACGTTTACAGCGGCTTCGCATTCGGTATGGGCGTTGAGCGTATTGCGATGCTCAAGTACCGTATCGACGACATGCGCCTCCTGTATGAAAACGACGTGCGGTTCCTGAATCAGTTCTGAGACGTGAAGGAGGTGGCATTATGTTTGTTATCGGTATTGCCGGCGGGACGTGCAGCGGGAAAAGCACCCTGACGGAAAAGCTTGAGTCCTATTACGGCGGCAAATGCAAAGTTCTCCACATGGACGCCTATTTCCGCCATCCCTTCATCACCACAGTCGCGCCGATCACCGGAATTGAGTACGTAGAGCACAACCATCCCGACGCGCTCCTTCTGGACGACCTGTACCGCGACTTTGACGACGCGATTGCGTCCGATGTGCCGCTTGTCATCATCGAAGGACTGTTCGCACTGTACCTCCCCAAAATCCGCGAAAAGCTCGATCTGAAAATTTTCGTGGATCTCGACAGCGACGAACGCCTTGTACGCCGTGTAAAGCGATTCATGGCGCGCGGGCAGACGTTCGAGGAAGTTACCGACCGGTACATCGACACGGTACGCTTCCGGCACAACGAACTCATTGAACCCACCCGCTGGTACGCGGATCTGGTGGTCAACGGGATTTTCAAGGAAAAAACCGTCGCCGTTCTGACAACGTACATTGATTCGATGTTATAAAATACGATAGAAAGGTTTGATCTACCATGCAGCTTTCCATGAAATGGCTCGCTGACTACACCGACGTCAGCGACCTTACGATAAAAGAATACTGCGACCGGATGACGATGTCCGGAAGCAAGGTTGAGGGCTACGAAGAGCTTGGCGCCGACATTTCCGGCGTTGTGTGCGGTAAAATTCTCGGAATCACCCGCCATCCCAACGCGGAGCGGCTCGTCATCTGCAAAGTGGACGTAGGAACGGACGCTCCGATTCAGGTCATCACCGCGGCGACCAACGTTTTTGAAGGCGCAGTCGTTCCTGTGGCGCGCGATGGTGCGCATCTCCCGGGCGACGTGAAAATTAAAAAGGGCAAACTCCGCGGCGAGGTTTCTGAGGGCATGTTCTGCTCCATCGCTGAGCTTGGTCTGACGCTCCACGATATGCCGGGCGCGATTGAAGACGGCATCCTTATTCTGGGCGACGTCGGACTGGGCGACATTCCCGTCGGCGCCGATATGGTGGAAGCGCTCGGTCTGCGCGACACGGTAGTGGAATTTGAAATCACCTCCAATCGCCCCGACTGCCTCTCCGTTCTCGGTCTGGCGCGCGAATCCGCCGTGACCTTCGGCCGGAAGCTCAACCTTCCCACACCGAAAAAGCCCACGGTCTCCTCCGACAGCGAAGACATTTCCAAGTACCTGAACGTAACCATTACCGACACCGAGCACTGCTACCGCTACTCCTCCCGCGTGGTGAAAAACGTGAAAATCGCGCCCTCTCCGCTGTGGCTGAGAAGAAAGCTGCGTGCGTCCGGCGTGCGTCCCATCAACAACATTGTGGACATCACGAACTACGTGATGCTCGAATACGGTCAGCCGATGCACGCATTCGACTACCGCTGCCTCGACGGCGCGTCCATCAACGTCCGCAAAGCGGAGGACGGCGAAACGTTTGTTTCTCTCGACAGTGTTCCGCACACGCTGGACTCCTCGATGCTCGTCATTGCGGACAGCAAAAAGGCGGTTGCTCTGGCCGGCGTCATGGGCGGCGAGAACAGCGAAATCACCGACGAGACGAAGGTGGTTGTGTTTGAATCGGCGACCTTCCACCCGGGCAATGTGCGCGTGACCGCGAAGAAGCTCGGAATGCGGACGGAATCCTCCGCGCGCTTTGAAAAGGGGCTGGACTGTGAAAACACCATGCCCGCGCTCGACCGTGCATGTGAGCTTGTGGAGCTGCTTGGTGCCGGAGAAATTGTCGGCGGCACGATTGATGTTTATCCGGTGAAAAAAGAGAAGGTAAGCCTGCCGCTGAACGCGGAAGAAATCAACCGTTTCCTGGGCGTTTCGCTCACGCAGGAATACATGGCGGAAACCCTTCGCAAGCTCGAATTTGAGGTTTCGGACGACTTAAAGACCGTGACGGTACCGTACTTCCGCGACGACGTGCGCTGCATGAACGACCTGGCCGAAGAAATCATCCGGATGTACGGTTACAACGAAATTCAGTCCACGCTGTCCAACTCCGCAAGTCCGACGGTCGGCGCGCGGACGGAACATCAGAGCTTTGACGTACGTCTGCACGACATGCTGGTGGGCATGGGCTTCAACGAAATTGAGACGTTCTCGTTCGTCTCTCCGTCCTCGTACGACAAGATTCGCCTTGCGGCGGACGACGTACGCCGCAAATGTGTCGTGATTTCCAACCCGCTTGGAGAAGACACCTCCGTCATGCGGACGACAGCGCTTCCATCCATGCTGAAGGTTTTAGCGGACAACTACAGCGTAAAGAACCGCGGAATGCTTTTGTTTGAAAACGCGAAGGTTTATCTCCCCACGTCAGAAGATGAACTTCCGAACGAGCCGTCGCGTCTGGTTCTGGGATTCACATCGACCGACGACAAGGTTGGATTCTACCGCATGAAGGGTTATGTGGAAGCCATTCTCGGCATTGCGGGAATTGACGGTGCGGTTTTCCGTTCCTGCAAAACCGAGCCGACGTTCCACCCGGGCCGTTGTGCGGAGGTTCTCACCGACGGTGCAAGTCTGGGTGTATTCGGCGAAGCACATCCGGAAGTGGCGGACAACTACGGCATCGGCTGCAAGGTCTATATCGCCGAGCTTGCTCTTGACGCCATCTATGCCGCGCGCCGCGTCGAAATTCACTATGCCCCCATTCCGAAGCATCCGGCCATTGAGCGTGACTTTTCCTTCGTCTGCGACGAGTCCGTCGAAGCGGCTTCCGTCGCGGCAGTCATCAAGTCCGCCAACCGTCTGGTTTCCAGTGTCGATCTCTTCGATATCTACCGCGGTCCCCAGCTCGGCGCAGGCAAAAAGAGCATGTCCTATGCCGTCATGCTCCGTGCCGCCGACCGTACGCTCACGGACGCCGAAGCGGACGAAGCGGTTGCTGCAATTCTCAGTGCCCTTGAAAGGGAGCTTGGAGTGAAGCTGAGATAATTTCTGATGATTTTTTGTGGGGAGCGCAGACTTTGGGTCCGGGGA
>JBJFGC010000114.1:0-4498 GCA_051892315.1 Eubacteriales bacterium | reverse complement strand
AGGGTTCCCCCACGAAAACTCCGTCTTTCCGCGTTTTCCCATTCTCAGTGATGCTCGTGACCACAGTCGGAGTGGCAGGAGGAGCAGTCGTGGGAGCAGGGACGGCGGCCGGTGATGACGAACTGGAGTTCGCCGTAGACCTCGTTGGTCAGTTCGTCGAAGGCCTGCTTGGCGTCGACGTACGCGACATAGACAGGATGCTCGGTGATCTGGTCATAGAGGGTGTCGATGCGGGCCTGAACGGCGGTACGGAGGGCTTCATCTTCTTCGCCTTCCTTGCTGTATGCGTCGGCGAGGGCATTCTGCTGGGCGTTGTATTCCGCGATGAGACCGTTCAGCTCCTCGGAGCGTTCGTAGTCTGCGATGGTTTCTTCGATGGCGCGGCAGCGGCTGTCCGCCTTGATGAGCGCGCCGAGGTTTGCGATGATTTCTTTCATTTCGGGGGTGAGGATTTCTTCCATTTTGGTTTTCCTTTCGGTTGGATGGTGATTTTATTTATTTTATGGAGATTTTGTTGGCTCAGATGGGTCTGGCTTCCAGACAGAACGTCGATACGCCGGTGATTTCCACGTCCGCGAACTGACCGATGAGGTCCCGGCTTCCCGCAAAGTGAACCGGCCGGACCGGGTCGCCGCGTCCGGTGAGCATCGTTTCGTCGTTCTTGCTGACGTCTTCCACCAGGACGCGCAGCTTCCGGCCGAGGAACCGTGCGTTCCGTTCGTCCGAGATTTTGTTCTGCACCGCCAGAAGCCGCTCGAACCGCTCGGTCGCCACCTCATGCGGCACCTGATTTTCCATTTTTGCCGCGGGCGTACCGTTTCTGGGGGAGTAGATGAAGGAGAAAATCATGTCGTACCGCGCCGCTTCGAGCATGGCCAGCGTGGCTTCAAAGTCTTCTTCGGTCTCGCCGGGGAATCCGACAATGATGTCCGACGTGATGGACACGTCCGGAACCGCCGCGCGGAGCTTCGCAATTTTTTCGAGATATTCTTCCGCGGTGTACTTCCGGTTCATCTGCTTCAGAATCGCGTTCGACCCCGACTGCACCGGAAGATGGAAGTGCTTGACCATCTTTTCTTCCGCCGCCATCGCCGCAATCAGACGGTCCGACGCATCCTTCGGATGGCTTGTCATGAACCGCAGACGGAAATCCCCGTCCAGGGCGGCAATCCGGTGCAGAAGCTCCGCGATGTCACAGCCGTCCCCGCCCGCGTAGGAGTTCACGTTCTGGCCGAGCAGCGTGATGTCGCGCGCACCGTCGGCAATGAGCTGCTTCGCTTCTTCCAGAATGTCTTCCGCCCGGCGGCTGCGTTCCCGTCCGCGGACATAGGGAACAATACAGTACGAGCAGAAGTTGTTGCAGCCGTACATGATCGACAGCCATGCCATGTGCCTGGACGTGCGCGCAATCGGCAGCCCCTCCGCAATGCTCCATTCGCGGCTCAGAACAAACTTCCGTCCCTTGCCTTCCAGCGCACTCAGTACCAGAGAGGGAACCTTGTGCAGCGCACCCGTGTCAAACGTGAAGGAAACGTAAGGGTAGCTCTTTTTCAGCTTCTCCGCACGCGCTTCCTGCGTCACCATGCAGCCGCCGACCCCGATGAGAACCTCCGGATTGGCGTCCTTGAGGTGCTTGTACTGCCCGATGATGGACAGCGCCTTCTTTTCGGCGTGTTCGCGGATGGCGCAGGTGTTCACGAGAATCAAAAGAGCGTCGTCGGGAGAGGAGGCGCGGACGTACCCCATCGCTTCGCACAAACCGGCGAGCCGTTCGCTGTCCGCTTCGTTCTGCTGACAGCCGAAGGTCTGGATGAAATATTTCGGCGTGACCCCGCGCTTTGCGTGAAGCGAGGCAACGGCGTCCGCGGCCGCAAGCTCCGGCGCAACGGCGGGGTCAATGATTTTGGATTCAAGATAGTTTGATGCCATAAATCTGGTTTTATTCCTTCACATAAATTTAAATGCACATTGTCCGGGAAAACGGTTCGCTCAAAAGCTTTTTTCAGGCGGAGGTCTATTTCCGGATCGTTATCTCCACGTCCGCCCCGCGGGTCACGTCCACGGCGCCGTCCGAGACGAACACTGCCTCAAATCCGCCGGCGCGTTCGTAGAGCTCCATCGCCGCATCCGTGCCCATCACAAACAGCGCCGTGGAGAACGCGTCTGCCGCGGCTCCGCTTTTGCAATAAACCGCCGCTTCCCGCAAGCCGCTGTCCGCCGGATAGCCGTCCGAGGGATCCAATATGTGATGATAACGTATCCCGTTTTCTTCAAAATAACGCTCGTAGTCCCCGGAGACCGCCACAAAGCCTTCGTACAGGTGGAAATATCCCACCACTCCGTTCGGGTCGTCCGGGTCGCGGATGCCGATTTTATACGGCGTACCGTCCGGTTTGTTTCCGAAGACGCCAATGGTGCCGCCGACCGAAACCAGACCGTAGGGAATTTCCGTCCCTTCCAGATACTGTACCAGCTCCTCCGCGGCGATTCCTTTTCCGATGCCGCCGAGATCAAGCTGCAGCTCCGCGTCCGAGCGTGTGACGGTGTTCCCGTCCGCCGTTACCTTTTCGTATCCGGTGTGACGGAGCGCGGCGTCAACGTCCGCGCGCGCGGGAACCGGTCCGCCGCCCGTGATGTTCCAGAGAGAGGACAACGCACCCAGCGTGAAGTCGTACGCGCCGCCGGTCATTTGCGCCGCGTCCAGCGCCGCCGTGAGTGCCGCCGCCAGCGCATCGCTGACCCTTGCGTCTGTCTTTCGGCTCGCGTTCAGCGCGGATAACTCGCTGTCCGGATCGTGTGCCGAGAGAACCTTTTCCAGCGCCGCGACCCTTTGTTCACATGCGTCCGCCGCCGCGGCAAGCACATCCTCCGGAACACCGTCCCGCGCCAGACGCACCGTCACGTAGGTGTCCATGGCAAAGAAGGTAACATCGCGGTATTCCGCTTCCGTGCCGGCACATCCGGCAAACAGAAAAAGAAGGAGAAAAACCGCGGAAAGAAGCGGTAAAATTCGAGTTTTCATGACTTTTTCGTGATAAAATCGGGCAGCCGGTTCAGGATTACCCCGTTGAGCGTGCCGTAAATGGCCGAGGCTGCAAACAGCGCCGGCGCGTAGGACAGCACCGCCGTTCCCGTGAGAAGCACCGCTGCCGCAAGCTGACCGAGGTTGTGGGCCGCCGCGCAGAGCGCCGATATGCCGATGAAGCTGAACCCGCCTGCCCGTCCAAGAAGGGCAAGCATCCCGATCACCATCGCGCCGCCGCACAGACTGAACGCCAGCGCCGTGACGTTTCCGAACAGCAGAAACACAATCAGGGTCCGGCAGAGCGAGAGGACCGCCGCGTTCGCGAGACGTTCCGTCCGGTAAAAGACGGCGAGAATTACGAGGTTGGCCAGACCGATTTTGAAACCGGGGAGGGGAAGAAGGGCCGGCGGCAAAAGAGATTCCACAAACGAAAGAATCAGCGCAAGCGAAAGAAAGGCGGCGTTTTCGGCAAGACGCGCGGCGACGGAGTCGGAGGACAGTTTTTTCATGGTCCGCCTCCCGCCACCGCGTCGATGTCCCCGCTGCTTGTCCCTTCGATGCGCACCACCACCCGGGCCGGCACGCAGACGATCGCCTGACCGGCACGGGAAATGGAGCCGCTGTTCACGCAGACCTGGTCGGGACAGTCGGAAGCTGTGACGGCTGCTGTTCCGTTCCGGATGGAAACGGTCAGCGCGCAGCCGTTGGAGGAAAAGGACAGCGTCCGGTCAACGGACAGGGGAAAGGCTTCGGAGATGCCGTCGTGGGAGACGACACAGACGCTGCTGGCCTCTCCGCTCGTCCGGTACGACCCGAAAAAAGGGACAAAGGCGGAAATTCCGGCGGCGAGAAGGAGCAGCGCGACAGCAAGGCCGTCGGCGAGGGTCAGGTGATGGGAAGGATGTCGAAGAACTGCCATAACCGCCGCCTTTGTAAAATCAAGAATGAAAAAGCAAAACTACACAATTTTATTATACACGATTTTGGGGAATAAGTCAATGGAAAAAGCGGGACGCAATGAAAAAAGCAGACTCGTGCGAGTCTGCTTTATGCGGAAAACGGGACTTGAACCCGTACGGTGTAAACCACACGCCCCTCAAACGTGCGCGTCTGCCAGTTCCGCCACTTCCGCATGTGACGGGAAGTATTATATCACTTGACCGTGGGTTTGTCAAGGGATATTTAAAAAAATTCCGAAATTTTTTGAGAGGAAAGAAAAAGCAGACTCGCACGAGTCTGCTTTATGCGGAAAACGGGACTTGAACCCGTACGGTGTAAACCACACGCCCCTCAAACGTGCGCGTCTGCCAGTTCCGCCACTTCCGCATCGGACGGGACTGCTGCCCCGTCAACGTGTTTCATTATACCACGAGTGCTTGCTTTTGTCAAGGGAATTTTGCGAAAATTTTGATTTTTTTGTGTTATGGTACAATAGATAAGTAACAGAAATAAAATAGAAAAGACAACTCAAAA
>JBJFGC010000113.1:0-4521 GCA_051892315.1 Eubacteriales bacterium | reverse complement strand
ACCAAGACCGTCCCCTGCAATGCTGTATGATACGCCCGCGTTCGGCAAAAACTATAGGAAACGTGAGGACCGCTTTCTCTTGGATCATTCCCTTCATTTCGACGATACCCTCTCCCGCTTCGGCCTCGACGCTGCCATGCGCCGCGCGGGAGTGGTCATTGCGGCCTACTCCGGCGGCGCGGATTCCACATGTATGCTGTATCACCTCCGCCAATGGTGCGCGCAGTCCGGCGTCACGCTCGTGGCAGCGCACGTGAATCACGGCATCCGCGGCGGCGACGCCGACCGCGACGAACGTTTCTGCCGGGATACCTGCGAAAGCCTTCACATTCCGCTGTATGTCCTGCGGGAAAACGTTCCCGCACTGGCCAGACAGACGGGCCGCGGTCTGGAGGAAACCGCCCGCGACGTCCGCTATGCCTTCTTCGACCGCGTCTCCGCCGAACTGACTGGCTGCCCTGATCACGCTCTTGTCGCTACTGCGCATAACGCCGACGATAACCTTGAAACGGTTCTCCTGCACCTTCTGCGCGGGTGCGGTACTCATGGCCTGTGCGGGATCCGTCCGCTCCGTGACGGACGCTACCTTCGTCCCCTCCTCTGCGATACCGGCGCGGAAATCCGCCGCTGGTGTACGGATGCCGGCGTTCCCTACGTGACCGATGCCACCAACGCCGATACAGAGTATACCCGCAACTTCATCCGCCACAGCATCGTCCCGCAGATGGAGAAAATCTGCAGCGACCCGCAGCGCGCCGTCCTCCGCCTGACGGAACTGGTGCGTCGGGACGACGAATATCTCGAACAGACCGCCGCGGCGTACGCCCCCGACGGTGTTGTTTCTCTTCCCCGCGATACGCTGGCCACCCTCCCGCCGGCAATCGCATCCCGCGTTCTCCTCCGGCTGTACAGCAGCGCGGCGCGCCAAAAGAGTGGGAACTCGTCCGCAGCGGAGGAGGTTCACGTCCGCGAAATGCTCCGGCTGGTTTCCTCGGATGCCACAAAAGCCGCACTGTCCCTGCCCGGCGGCATCCATTTTTCCGTCGACCGGCATACCGTGCGCTTCGACCGTCCGGCGGAAAATAGGCCCGCTCCCGACGGCACGCCGGTGTTCCTCTATCCACGCGACGGCAATGTTTTTGAAAATTCACGGTATGTTCTTCGTTTTTCACACGAAAATCATGAAAAGAACGCGCAAATCGATGAAAATATTTACAAATTCGTTATACGCAGGACGTTCTGTTCTGATAAAATACAGGATGGTTTTCAAATCCGATACCGCCGCCCCGGCGACACCTACACGTTCGGCGGCATCCGGCGGAAGGTCAAAAAACTGTTCATCGACCGGAAGCTGACCGAGGAGGAAAAGAATTCCCTGCCCCTCATATGTTCCCTCTCCGGCGAAGACATTCTCTGGATCCCTCTCTTTCCCCCGCGGGACAAAGCAGCGGTGCGGGAGGGCGAATCCGGCCTGACCGTCACGTTCTGCGAAAAAAAAGAACCATGTTGATCTTCTCATTTTCAGCAAATACACTGGAGGAATTTCTCATGCCTCATGAATCGGCTTTGAGCAAAAACATCAAGGAAATTCTGGTCTCCCAGGAGCAAATCGACGCCATCACCACCCGCATTGCGGAGGAAATCGACCGGGACTACCGGGACTCCTCCGGCCGGCTTCTGCTTCTGTGCATCCTCAAGGGGAGCGTGGTGTTCATGGGCGACCTCATGAAAAAAGTGACCCTTCCGGTCGAGATCGACTTCATGAAGGTTTCGTCCTACGGAGGCGGAACCTCGTCCACCGGCCGTATCAACATCCTGCTCGATCTGCACCGCACCGATCTGTCCGAGTGCGATATCATCATCGTCGAGGACATCATCGACAGCGGCCGCACGCTCTCGTACCTTGTGAATTATCTCACGCTGGGCGGCGCGCATTCTGTGCGGACCTGTACGCTGCTCGACAAACCGTCCCGCCGGGACCCGGAATGCAGGAACTTTACGCCCGACTACGTCGGCCGCGTCATTCCGGATGAGTTTGTCGTCGGCTACGGTCTGGATTACGCCGAGCAGTACCGCGCGCTTCCCTACGTTGGTATTCTGAAGCCCGAAGTATATCAGAAGGGCTGAGTTCCCATATATCACCCGCAAAGAAAGGACTGGCTAATGAAGAGCGGCTTTAAAATAGCGATTTTTTACATCGTTCTCATCGGAATCATTCTGATTGCCACGGCATCGCTCTGGGGGACCATCCCCGAGGAAAAGCTCATTTACAGCGAGGTCGTTGATCTGTTCAAAAACGAAAAGGTCAAGGAATTCGAGGTCGATGAGGAAAATAACCTGACGATGGTGGTACGCGCCACGCTTTCCGACGGCACCGAGGGCGAGGCTTTTGTGACGTATCAGCTTCGTGACATCAACCTGTTCATCAACGACCTCGGAGAGCTGATCGAAAAGCAGCACGAGGACGGCATTATCACCGCCTACGACTATCCGCCGCCGTACAACATTCCGTGGTGGGTATCGCTCATTCCCTATGTGATTGTCATTGTTCTCCTGATTGCCATGTGGATGTTCGTCATGAACCAGGCCACCGGCGGCAAGGGTTCCAAAATCAACTCCGTGGGACGTGCCAAGGCAAAGCTCGTCACCGCAGACAAAGCGAAGGTTTACTTCAAGGATGTCGCCGGCGCGGACGAGGAAAAAGCAGAGCTTGAGGAAATCGTGGAGTTTTTGCGCAACCCCGAATATTTCACCAAGCTGGGCGCAAAAATCCCGCACGGCGTTCTGCTCGTCGGCCCTCCCGGAACCGGTAAGACCCTCATTGCAAAGGCAGTAGCGGGGGAAGCGGGCGTTCCGTTTTACTCCATCTCCGGTTCGGATTTCGTGGAAATGTACGTCGGCGTGGGCGCATCCCGCGTGCGCGACCTGTTCGACACGGCGAAAAAGAATCCGGCCGCAATCATCTTTATTGATGAAATCGATGCCGTCGGCCGTCACCGCGGCGCAGGACTTGGCGGCGGTCATGACGAACGCGAACAGACGCTAAACCAGATTCTGGTGGAAATGGACGGCTTCGGCTCAAGTGAAGGCGTGATTGTCATGGCGGCGACCAACCGTCCGGACATTCTGGACCCGGCGCTTCTCCGCCCGGGACGTTTTGACCGTCAGATTACGATGAACGCGCCCGACGTAAAGGGACGCGAGGATATCCTGAAGGTTCACGCGAAGAATAAGCCGTTTGAAGCGGACGTCGACCTTTCCGTCATTGCGAAGACAACGGTCGGCTTTACGGGTGCCGAGCTTGCGAACCTGCTGAACGAGGCGGCGCTGCTGGCCGCGCGTAAGGGGAAGCATCTGATTGGCATGACGGACCTTGAGGAAGCAATGATCAAGGTCATTGTAGGACCGGCGAAGAAGTCCCGGGTCATCAGTGAAGCAGAAAAGAAACTGACGGCGTACCACGAAGCGGGTCACGCGATCACGACGTGGGTACGTCAGCCCGACGAGCCGGTGCATCAGATTTCGATCATCCCCAGCGGACGTGCGGGCGGCTACACGCTCTCGTTCCCGAAGGAAGACAAATCCTACATGTCGCGCGGCATGATGGAAAGTGAGATTGTGACGCTGCTTGGCGGACGGGTTTCCGAACAGATTATCCTCGGTGACATTTCGACCGGCGCGTCCAACGACATTCAGCGTGCGTCGACGATTGCCCGTCAAATGGTGACCAAGTACGGTATGTCGGAGAAGCTGGGTCCGATTCTGTACGGCAGCGAGTCCTCGAGCGACGAGGTATTCTTAGGCCGTGATTTCAATCAGACGAAGAACTACTCCGAGGAAACGGCGGCCATCATTGACGAGGAAGTAAAGACCATTGTCATGAAGGCCTACGAGGATGCGAAGGAAATTCTGGAAGCAAACATGGAAAAGCTGCACTTCGTTGCCTCGTACCTCATCAAGAACGAAATCATGGAGGAGGAGCAGTTCATCCGTGCGATGAGCGAGCCGGACATCACCATTGAGGCTCTTGAGGAGATGGTTGCCGAAAAGCGGCGCCGCAGCCGTGAAGAAAACGAGGCACACGCCCGTCATCTGGCCGAGCTTGAGCGTCAGCGCGAAGAAGAACGTGCAAAAGAAAATTCCGACCGCCACAATTCCCAGAACCATCCGCAGGAACCGTTCCAATTCCCCTTCCCCGCGCCGCCCAAAGACGACGACGAGGATGACAAGACGGAATAAACGCAAGGGGAGGTACGAAAAGTGCCTCCCTTTTCCCCTGCTTTGGGCGGGACGATTGGTTTTCCGTTTTTTTGCACCAAAGAAGAGCCCCCACCCGTAAAATTTCAGAAAAGACTTGACATTGCCGGCCTCGTCAAATATAATAGAACTAACGAATTCTAAAGATTCTAAAGAAAAACAAACGGAGGACAGGATTCATGGAGAGTGACGACGATAATGACGCTCCTAACGATATGGGGAGTGAGCACAGATGACGAACGGAAACCTTGCTCAGATCATCGT
>JBJFGC010000112.1:0-4534 GCA_051892315.1 Eubacteriales bacterium | reverse complement strand
GGTCAATTACATGAATTTCGAGTCCAACGAGGCCATGTACGCCAAGCTCAAGTCCGGCGCGGTTTCCTACGACATTGTCATTCCGTCCGACTACATGATTGAGCGCCTCATCAAAGAGGACATGCTCAAAAAGCTGGACTTCTCCCAAATCGACAACTACAAGTACATTGCGGACGAGTACCGCGACCTCTATTTCGACCCCACCAACGAGTACAGTGTTCCCTATTCCGTGGGAATGGTGGGCCTGATTTACAACACCACGATGGTGGAGGGCACCCCCGATTCCTGGAGCATCATGTGGGACGAACAGTACACGGATAACATTCTCACCTTCAACAACCCGCGCGACGCGTTTGCGATTGCGCAGTTCCTGCTGGGAATTGACATCAACACCACAAACAAGGCGGACTGGGATCGTGCGGCGGAAAAGCTGAAGGAGCAGAACAAGGTTCTTCAGGCGCGTGTGATGGACGAAGTCTTCAACAAAATGGAGGGCGAAAACGCAGCCATCGCTCCGTACTACGCAGGCGACTATCTGACAATGGCAGACAACAATCCCGACCTTGCGTTCGTCTATCCGAAGGAAGGCACCAACATTTTTGTCGACTCCATCTGCATTCCGAGCAACGCGCAGAATTACGAGGCCGCTCTGATGTACATCAACTTCATGCTTGAGCCCGAAGTCGCTCTCGCCAACGCCGAATACATCTGCTACGCCTCCCCCAACACCGCCGTCACCGGAAACCCGGATTACTCCCTCTACGGCAACGAATATCTCTATCCCTCCGAGGAAGCCACGCCCATAACCGAGTACTTCCACGACATCGATGTGGACACCCGGTCCTATTATGAAAAATTATGGGAAGATATTCTGTTGGATGACTGACGTTTTTCGGGCAGGTATCTGGGGCTTTTCCCCAGATACCTGCCCATGAAACACCTCCGGAAAGCTCCTCCAGGAAAAACAAATGAAACAAACCGTAAAATATTCCTTCCGGGCATCGCTGCCGGTCATGGCGGGATACATCGTGCTGGGGATGGGCTTCGGGATTCTCTTCCGAAGCCGGGGATACGGCTGGGGATGGGCACTGCTGATGAGCCTGTGCGTCTACGCCGGATCCATGCAGTACGTAGCGATTGACCTCATTTCGGGCGGCGCGTCCTTTCTTACAACCGCACTGATGACCGTGATGGTAAACGTGCGGCACCTTTTTTATGGCGTTTCCATGCTGGAAGCCTATAAGGATACAGGCGCCGCCCGACCCTACCTCATCTTTGCCCTCACCGATGAAACCTTTTCCCTCGTCTGTTCCCCGGAACTGCCGGACGGAGTCAGCAGGAAACACTACTTTCTGTTCGTTTCCCTCTTCAATCAGTGCTACTGGGTCGCCGGAAGCGTGGCCGGCAGTCTCCTCGGCAGCGCGCTGACCTTCGACAGCCGCGGCATTGACTTCGCTATGACCGCCCTGTTCACCGTCATTTTCGTGGAACAGTGGGAAAAAACCAAAAATCACCTCGCCGCCCTCTGCGGACTGGGGATTTCGATCGCCTGCCTGCTCCTGTTCGGCCCGGACAGCTTCCTGATTCCCTCCATGATCGGCATTACAGCGGCACTGGTCCTCCTGAAAAAATGGACAGAAACGGAGCGTTGAGTCCCAATGAATCCTTTTCTTCGCACCTTCGGCCTCATCGCGGTCATCGCGCTCGTGACCGCTGGCCTTCGTTTTCTTCCCTTCCTTCTCTTTCGCAAAAAAACGCCGCCCGCTGTGCTGTATCTCGGTCGGGTTCTTCCCTACGCAATCATGGCCATGCTGCTCGTGTACTGCCTGCGGAACGTTTCGCCCATGAGCGGAACGCACGGAATTCCGGAAGCCGCGTCCATCGCGGCGGTGGTGCTGCTGCATAAATGGAGGCATAATACCCTGCTCTCGATTCTCGGCGGCACCGTTCTCTATATGATGCTCCTGCACTTCTTTTTCTGATGCGCGGTTCGCGGTTTCCTTAAAAATTTTAAAAAAATTCGTAAAATCTATTGACATCCCCGGGACTTATGGTATAATTAAAGAGATTAAATCTCAATAAGAAAGCAGAAACTGTCCGTGTGGTGGAAACAATGACATACGAACAACCCAAAAACATCAAACGGAGAAACACCGTCCAGAAAAAACTCATCCTTGATACGCTGAAGCGCCTGAACTGTCATGCGTCGGCGGGCATGGTGTTTCGGGCGCTTCAGGAAACCAATCCCGAAATCGGCCGGGCGACCGTGTTCCGGGTGCTGTCAGCCATGGCGGAAGACGGCAAACTGCGGCGGCTCAAATTCACGAACGACGATGACCGCTTCGATATCACGCTGTTCCCGCACAGCCACATCATCTGCCGCCGCTGCGGCCGGGTGGAAGACGTATGGTTTGACGAAAATCCGGCCCTCACGGAGCATATGACCGACACCGCCGGTTTCCAGGTGGAGGAAATCACCATCGAGTTCCGCGGACTGTGCAAATCCTGCCGCGAAAACTCCGACATCAGGTAGAATGAAAGGACAAGGTGCAGTGCAAATCGATCAAAAAATTTGCACAAACTTTGGTGATTCATCCTGTTTGAAGTTTTTTGAAGGGGGTGCGGGGGAAAGCTTTTTTTCAAAAAAGTTTCCCCCGCGAATCCCATTGAACTTAAATAAAAAAACAAGTTGGGTGCAGGACTGTTCCGTCTGCATCCAACTTTCCTATGCATTTTTTCTCAAAAAAGTTCAGGCTATCCGAAATAGTGAAGCGAACCATCCATACCGCCGGGTCCGCATTCCATACACAGCAGGAAAATGTTCTGCATACACAACCCAACCACGCACGTTTTGCGGAATCTGCGGTTGTTCCGCCTTCACGGCGGGCAGGACCGCTCACTTCCCTATGTCGTATAACCTGAACCAAAGAGCATCGCTTCCGTTCAGGCCACAGCTTCGCAAATCAGCCGGTCGATCATGCGGTGTCCCTCCACATTCGGATGAATCCCGTCCGGCGAGAGCAGATTGGCGTAGTTGTGCGAAAGCAGAAACGGGGAACGGATGTCGATAAGCGGGCAGCCGAAGGAGGACGCGATGGCTTCTGCCGTCCGGTTGTAATATTCGTGCCATCGGTAGAGCATGCTGGGGTCGCCAAGCCAACCGAGGATGTTCTCGTAAGAAAGGCTGCGCGAAATCCAGCGCATATAGCGTTCGGAGTCCAGCGGAACAAGGTTGCAGATGCAGACTGTCGCCCCCATGTCCTTCGCGTACCGGATCATTTCACCGTACAGCTCGACAAAACGCTCGTGCGGTGTGTTCGGGAAATAGTCTCCGCTCGGGTCGCCGGAAATGTCCGACCAGTGGTAGTCGCAGTCGTTGCCGCCGTATTCCAACAAAACGGTCGTGTCAGACGCCGGTGAGGTCAACCGCTTTTGGATGAGTTCAAGGCCTGTCCCAACGGTTGCGCCCATCACGGAACAGTTTTTCACCTCGAAACCGGCCTCACGAAGCGCGCGCGTTCGTTCGCCGTACAGCATGTGCCTCCCCGCTTCCGCCGAATAATACACGCCGCGCATGATGGAGTCACCAAAAATTAATATTCGCTTCATTTTCTCACCCTTACGTTTCTTGTTTCTTTGTGTTATTATTATAACAAAATGTCCCGGGTTTATACCACCCCCATCTGGTATACCGGTCTCTACGCGTGATTGACGGGCGGCGATAGACTCTCCCGCCGGTAGAATCTCGCCGCAGGAGACGTTTCTACCGGGGATAGAGAGAAAATTCGGGTGGAAAACATCCCTTTATTACGAAAATCGGAGGAGAGGAGGAGACAACGATGGGCATCGACCTTCCACGTATCATTGCCGGAAACATCACGCTCCTGCGCAAAAGTGCAGGCATGACGCAGGCCGGACTTGCGGAAAAAATCGGCTACTCGGACAAAAGCGTCTCAAAGTGGGAACGCGCCGAAGGGATTCCGGACGTCATCTGTCTGAAAGCCATTGCCGACCTGTTCGGGGTGACGGTGGACTACATGCTGACGCCGAACCATCCCGATCCGGTTCCGCCGGAAACGGATGCGTCCGCTGAAGCCACGCCGGAGAAACCGGCGGAATCGGAGCCGCGCCGGGAATATACCACCAACCACATTGCGGTCACGCTCCTGTCCGTCGCTGGCGTCTGGCTGCTTGCCTTCATCGTCTTCATCATCCTGAAGCTCTGCAGCATACCGTCCGCTCTGAGCTTCGCCATCGCCGGACCGGTCAGCGCAATCCTGCTGATTGTCTTCAACGGCATCTGGGGCAGCCGCCGGCTCTTTTTCTGGTTCGTGACCCTCCTCATATGGACCCTCCTCTTTCTCATCTGCTATGCCGCCCGCAAGTACAACCTCTGGCTTCTCATGTTCATCGGCTTCCCCGCCACCGTCGTCGTCTGGCTCTCCTGCCGGGTGAGGAGTATAAAATGATGTAAGATAAACGGGGAGGGCTTTTTGAAAAAAGCCCCTCCCCGAACCCCACCTCAAAAACTTTC
>JBJFGC010000111.1:0-4545 GCA_051892315.1 Eubacteriales bacterium | reverse complement strand
ACATGGAAACACATGGAATACGAAACCGCGCCGGATAAAAACCCATGGGGATGCTATGTACTTTCCAACGGACGCATGATCATGGGTTCGGATGCACAAAACCATAAAGTTTATTACAGCGACGATGACGGAAGAAACTGGACAGAGGTGCAGTCTGCGTCTTTCAACGAACCCACTTTCATCGAGTTGGAGGGTGGCGTTGTGATGGCCATTTGCCGTGAAAATATGGACAGCAGCAAAAACATTCAGAAACCGTGGATGCATGTTTCGAACGATTATGGTACAACGTGGAGCGATGCAGTGAGGATGGAAACGGTCGGGTATATGGGCAACAACAACTGCAATGCCTATGTTCACGATGGATATGTTGAGCTGTTTGTCGGATGCAGAATCCCGACCAACTCACCGCAATATACGGATACGCTGTATCAAATCGACCAGTATGTCATGCCGACGGAGAAAGGTGCGGTGGATGAATTTGAGTTTGTTCATACGGTTTATCAGTATAAAAATGATTCCAACCCGCAGGGAATTCGAACCAACTTAACAAGCGCAGACGATTTCAGCACGCCATGTATTGCAATCAAGAACAAATCTCAGGCGCTGCTGATGTTCTATGCCCCTACAGGAAGGAACGTCACGCACCATTTGATCGCCATCGGAAACGTTCCCGTCGATGAATTTGAAATTCCCAAGCCCATGCCCCAGAAATTCAGCGCAAGTCAGGTCTTTACAGGAAACAACGAAGCGGTCACAATCTGCGATTCTGCGGGAGTTACATATCGCAACGGATATCCCGTTGTTGGCAATAACGCCTACTTGCTGCTGAATGATATCAGAAACGGCGGTTATCTTCATGTGCAGACGACCCATAAGGCTGACTGCAACGCATGGGAGATTCCGATCTTATCAAACGTAAGAGAATTGGCCGTGTTAGCGGGCTGCGGAGACACCGCACTCCCCCTTACTCCTATGCCTTCTGGTGCAGCAAGTCCGTTGGTCGGTGGAAATATGCGAAAAAGCGGAACAGAATGGTATCCTGCCGGCGAAGAAATTGTGGATCTGTATGCTCAATTGAAAGAGGACGCATGGTGGCTATTTTACGAGGATTCATGGATCCGGAACTATACGTCCGATGACGGTATCCCTATTCCGGCAGATGCAGCCGCAGCAGGGTGGGACAATGGGTATATGGTTCCGTATACTGTCGGTGGGCTGACCACCTATAAGGCATTTACACCCGCTCGTGCTGCAGATATGATCTACGTCATCGAATATGACAAAGCCTGAAGCAGCAAGCTCCCGGTGCGGCAATCCATTTCGACATAATCATCGGCAGAACAGCGGGAAGGACTCTGGATAATCCCAAAGGATTCGGTGATACTTCCAAAATACCGGAATTTCAGCCCAAAATCAAAAAATGCGGGTAACAGGACTTGAACCTGCACGGTTGCCCATCGGATCCTAAATCCGACGCGTCTGCCAGTTCCGCCATACCCGCATGGGTTGATTATATCATATCTGCGAAATTTTGTCAATAGCTTTGTTTATGCAAAAGTCTGTCCGCCCGATGGGCGGGGATGGGCCGCCTATTCCGTTGTCACAAACGAAGTTTCCAGCGTCTCGCCGCCGCCTTCGATGACAATCCGGTGACTCCCTCCGTTGGTTCTTCCCCCGACCTTCCAGGACCAGGAAACCGTCCCGTCCGCGTCCGAAACTTTTGCCTCCAGCCCGTCCGCCTGACTGACTGTGGTGGAGTAATAAACGCTGATGCAGTATTCCGTGAAGGGCTTCCCGAGAACGGTAAGGGTTGCGGTCTCGTTGCGGCTGACCGGCGAGGTAACGCTCACCAGACGAAGAATCTGCTCCGGCTCCATCCAGTCCGCTTCCGATGACGGTTCCGGCACCACCACCGGTTCCATCGGCTCCATCCATTCCGGCTCCGGTTCGACGACCGGTTCCGGCTCCGGCACGGGAGCAGGTTCAAACCAATTCACTTCCTCCGCCGGCGCCTCCTCCGGTTCGGCAGCATCCGCTCCGACCTCCCCTTCCCACCAGTCCGCAGCGGGTTCTTCCCCTGCTTCGGTGATCGGCAGCGGCGCGGCTTCCGGTTCCGGTACGATTTCTTTCTCTGTTTCTGTCTCCCCCGCGTCCGGACCGGCCGGTTCGGAAACCGGCTGAGTCCAAACGGTTTCGGCCACGGTTTCGGCGGTCAGAAGCTGCGAAAACGTCTCTTCTGTTTCGGATGTTTCAGAAGAAACACTTTGGTTTTGGTAGGAGGATACCGGCTCGGAAACGATTTTTACCTCACCGGAGCCGGACGCCTGGAAAGCGGCTCCGATGACGGAGCCGGCGGCAAACAATCCCGCAAAGGTAAGAAGCCGCTTGGAGGGAGTGTTCTTCTTTTTTCGTGTAGGCATAGATTTTTCCTTTGTCAGAAGCATGTTTCGCGTCTTGCGCGCAAACACCCTGCGATTTTTGCCTCCGTGACCGACCGTTTTACTTCGCGTAAATCCGGCCAATCAGTCGGTTGATCAGCGAGAGAGGCAGAATTTTCCGGAGAAAACAGAGACACTGATAGGAAAAACCGAGGGTACAGACCGGCTTTTCTCCGCGGCTCAGGGCAATTTTTGCGATCCAGCGTCCGGCAAGGGCGGGATCCATGCCGTTTTCCTCATCCCTCTCCATAACGGCGACGCTTCGTCCGATCCGACCGTCGTACACATCGTCCCCCTCCGCCGATTTGACACGGGAGGCCGTGAATCCGGTCCGGATGTCCCCAGGCTGAACCGCAGTAACCGTGATGCCGAAGGGACGCACCTCGTTGGCGAGGGCCATGGAGTACGCATTGACCGCCGCCTTGGACGCGGAATAATACGCCTGAAAAGGAATGGGAAACGCGGCGGCCACAGAGCTGATGTTCACAATCCGTCCCGCGCCCGCTGTCCGCATGTAGGGCAGCGCCGCCCGCACCATATGGACCGTCCCCATGAAATTGACGTCCATCTGCCGCCGGACGGCTTCGCTTTCCGTGAATTCCACCGCACCCGCGATGCCGGAGCCCGCGCAGTTGATCAGGAGATCAATCCTTCCCTCCCGTGCCATCACCTCACAGACAGCACGGACAGCGGAGGTCTCGTCCGTCACATCCAGCGTCAGGTGGGTAATACCGGACAACGCACTTTCCCGACGGCTTCCTTCGTACACGGTACATCCCCTGTCCCGGAGAGCTTCCGCGGCAGCCTTTCCGATACCGGAACTTCCCCCCGTAATCAAAACCACCTTACGCATTTTGACCGGGAACTGGAGCGTAAATGGTCTGTGCAATGATTTCGGAGGCTTCGTCAATCAGCGCCTTCGTGTGGGTCGCCATGCAGGTGGCGCGGAGGAGGCATTCGCCCTCCGGACAAGCGGGGGTGATAACCGGATTGAGGTACACACCGGCATCGTAGATCATGCGGGAGCGAACCAGGGTGTTTTCCTCGGTATAGGTATAGATCGGGACAATGGGGGTATCCGCCTCAATGATTTTCACATGCCGTTCCCGCAGACACTGGCGGAAATATGCGCTGATGTCGGAAAGATTGGTAACAATTTCCGGATGCGCCTTCAGGTAACGCAGAGCCGCCAGCGCGACTGCCGTAGCAGACGGGGGCATGGATGCGGAGAAGATAAACGGGCGGGAAACATGCCGAACGTATTCCACGACCTCACGGGAAGCTGCCATAAATCCGCCGAGAGAAGCCAGGGATTTGGAGAAGGTCCCCATGTAAATATCCACCTGATCCTCCAGACCGAAATGGCTTGCCGTACCGCGTCCGCCCCGTCCGATGACACCGAGAGCATGGGCGTCGTCCACCATCACGCGTGCGCCGTATTTTTTCGCCAGCGCGCAGATTTCCGGCAGCTTTGCAATGTCGCCGCCCATGGAGAACACGCCGTCCGTGACGATCAGGCAGCCTCTGGTTTTCGGAACCTTCTCAAGCTGACGTTCCAGATCCTCCATATCGGCGTGGCGGTACATCATCAGCTTACCGAAGCCGAGACGGCAGCCGTCGTAAATGGACGCGTGATTTTCGCGGTCGCAGATAACGCAGTCATGAATTCCAACGAGGGCGCTCAGAATACCCAGATTGGACTGGAAACCGGTGGAAAAAGTCATTACCGCTTCCTTTCCGACAAAATCCGCCAGTTCCTCCTCAAGTTCCAGGTGCATCTGCAGGGTACCGTTGAGAAAACGGGAACCGGAGCAGCCGGTGCCGTACTGTTCGATGGCGCGGATGCCCGCTTCCATGATTTCCGGATTGGTGGTCAGTCCCAGGTAGTTGTTGGAGCCGAGCATGATCCGGCGTTTGCCCTCCATGATGACCTCCACATCCTGACGGGTTTCCAGCGCGTGAAAATAGGGATAAATGCCCTTTTCCTTCGCTTCGTCCACGCGGGAACGTTTTCTGCATTTTTCAAAAATATCCATACTCATACCTATTCTCCTAAATGATAATTTCTGTTCCTTATTGTAATGCAAAAAATCCAAAAAGTCAAGAT
>JBJFGC010000110.1:0-4552 GCA_051892315.1 Eubacteriales bacterium | reverse complement strand
ATGAATTAAGTGTCCGCATCAACTGCGGCCGGACCGTGGGCTTCGGATGGATTGTCCGGTGTGTTTTTCATAAAAATCAAGTAAATTTTTTCATAGCCCTTGCAATTTCCCGCAAGATATGCTATAATAAAACAGTATAAGCCGGTATGGTGGAATTGGCAGACGCACTGCACTCAAAATGCGGCGGAGCAATCCGTGCCGGTTCGAGTCCGGCTACCGGCATCAACCAAAAAACATCCGAACCCGCGAAGGGATTCGGATGTTTTTTCATGCTTTTTTAAAGGCGAACCGTGTATCGTACCTCCGCGTCGTCGGAAGTATATACCGCGCCGTTTGGCAGAACGATTTCCTTGTGCGTACCTTCTGCGGATTTCACGTACAGGCTGAACACCCCGTCCGTAACCATCCAGTCAACCCACACCTTGCCGCCGCCGGTGAAAACTTCTCCCTTCGCGTACGACCGGCCCTCGATGCGCGGCGCGATACGGATTTTCTTCTCTGCCGCCGAAACCGTCCGCACCCCAAGCACCACCGCCGCAAACTCGTAAATCGCAATCGCGCCCCACGCGTGGCAGTCGCTGCGCGGCGCGTCCGGGGTTTCGGGGATGGTTGTACAGTCCAGTTCGAGCAGCCCGCGCAAACGGTTCATCATGCGTTCCGTCTCGCTGTACAGCCCGACCTGCTCCAGCGCGCGGAACCAGAAATACGCGTACGCGAAGGTACAGGACGTCTCCAGCGGGAGTGCGTTTTCCATAATCCGATGCGCCCGTTTTTCGTCTGCAATGCCGGAGAGGGTACACCACACCTGCATGTGCTGGCTGAAATGCACTCCGGCTATATCGTCTGCGTACAGTCCCTTTTCCTCGTTCCAGCAGAGTTTTTCAATCGCCGCCGCCACCGCGTCTGCGCGATTCCGATATTCGGCCGCCACGCACGCGCGTCCGCAGACGTCCGCAAGTTCTGCTGCCGCACGCAGGAAGTACACGTACATCGCCGAAGCAGGCGCCATGTGACAGCCGTCGCTCACCACCGGTTCGCCGTGCGTGGGCATCCACGGGTTCGACCAGTCGATAAAATCCCAGTACATCGTCCGTTTCAGAAGTCCCGTTTCGTCGATGCAGCCGTCGAACCATTCGAGAACACCGTCGATGGCGCGGAGGTTTTCGCGGACGAGCGTCTTGTCCCCGAACCGCCGGTAATGCTCGGCCACCATAAAAATATAGTAGAACGAGAACGATGGAATGTACTGCAGCTGCACCGTCGGATATCGGCTCGAAAGCAGGCCGTCGCCCAACTGCGACAGGCGGAAATCGTGGATGGCCTTGCGTGCAAGGGCGTCGTCGTCGGTAAGCTGGTAATTAAAGAGCATCTGGAGCGAGGTATCCATCGCGTACTGAAGCTGCTCGTAATAGGGGCAGTCCTCGTACGACTCCTGCATACAGCGCATGAGCGTTGCGACGGAAATTTTCCAGAGGCGGTTGTCGGTCTCGTTTCCGAAGTCGCAGGTCTGCGGATACGTCAGCGGATAGCCGACCTCGGTGAAGGCAAAGTCCACAAGCCGGACGTCTCCCTCGGTTTCGATTTTCACAATCCGTGCGCAGCGGAACCAGAACGGCTCGAACGTCAGCGCACCGTCCACGAGAATTTCGTCGGACGCGCCGCCGAAGGAACGGGTGCGGTCGAGACGGTTCCCCTTTTCGCCGCCCTGTCCGAACGCTTCCGCGTACGTGACCTTCGCTTTTCCGTGCCCCATGAAGGAAAGCCGCGGGAAACCGAACGTCAGCTCCTTTGCAATCCAGTAACCGTCGCCGGCCTCGGCGAAGGAAACCTCCTTCTGATACAGCATTGGAATTGGGCGCGGACGAACGAACATGGGGTTGACAATGCCCCAGTCATACGGCTGCTCCCGCGGTGCGTCAACGCGCGCGACCGGCCGTGCCGGCGTCCATTCCGCCTCTCCGCCGTGAGCGTTTTCCTCAAGCAGGGCGGCGGTCAGTCCCGGACTCCGGACGGTAAACTCCGTGTAAGGCGACGGCGCAGTCTCCCATGTTGCGTCCGTGCGGATTTCGGTTTCCCCGCAGAGAAGCTCAAGCGCGAGAAGAAGGTTTCCGGTGCGCCGGACGCCAAAGAGAACCTGCGGGTGCGTCATGTCGCTGTTGTCGGAGAGCATGAGGACTTCGCAGTACAGCTCATTTTCTCCTTCGTGCAGGAAATCGGCAAGGTCGAGGGTATCGTAATACTTTTCCTCCGCCGACGGACGGCACGGTCCGAATGCCGCGCGTTGTCCGTTGACAAACAGTTTATAGCGGGCTTCCGCGGAAATATTCAGCGTTGCGGCAGCCGGCTTTTCGGTAAGGAAAAAGGTTTTCCGGAACAGATACATCCGGTTGTCCGACAGAGTTGCGGACGGATGGGTAATCCATGTGGATCGAAACATAGCTTTTCTCCTTTAAAATTCCAAGATAAAAAGAGGAAATTTCCTATCCCTCGTTTTTCTCAAACTCTGCAAGGGCAGCGAGAAACGTCTCGCCGTATTTTGCAGCTTTTGTGCTGCCGACGCCGCTCACGTTCAGGAATTCCTCCATGGTGCGCGGCCGTTTGCGGGCCATATCCTCCAGCGCCGCGTTGCTGAAAACCATGTAGCGCGGCACATTTTCTTCCTCCGCCAAACGCAGCCGCACCGTTTTCAGCGCCATCATCAGTGCCTCCGGCACGTCGGAGTTCGTCGGGGGGACGGAAAGAGGCTTCTTTCCCGTCTTTTCCGGACGTTCCTCCGCGACCGGCTTCGGGTTCTGCTTCATCGGCATGGTCACTGTCTTTCCGCGGAACAGCACCTCGCCGGAACGTTCCGTCAGCACGAGCGTCTGGTATTCCTTCGTGACACGCAGGAAGCCTTCTTTCTCGAGAAAATCGAGGTATGCGCGGATCTGCATAGGATCCGTGTCTGACATTACGCCGTACGTCTTCACACGATCCAGTCCAAGCTCCAGCACCCGCTTGCTTCTGCCGCCGCGCAGGACGTTTACAAGCAGAGCCGTTCCGACCGAGTAGCCGAGATGCGCGTGGACCCGCTTCACGCACGACAGAATCATCTGTGCCTGCCGTGTGATATCGACGTCCACATAATTCGCAAGACAGTTGCAGCAGTTCCCGCACGTCGCCTCATGCGGCTGTCCGAAATAGTCGAGGATGTACCCGCGCAGACATCCGGTCGTTTTGCAGTAGCCAATCATCGCGTCGAGGCGTGCCGAATCCGCTTCCATGACCTTCTGACGTTCTTCCGGCGTGAGTTCTTCGTTTTCGCTTCCGTTTTCAATGAGGTATTTCGCTGTCACCACATCGCCCGGTGAAAAGTACAGGACACATTCCGCCGCCGAACCGTCGCGCCCCGCGCGTCCGGCTTCCTGATAGTACGCCTCTACGCTTTTGGGCATGTTGTAATGTACGACAAAGCTGATGTTAGATTTGTCAATCCCCATACCGAAAGCATTGGTTGCGACCATGACCGTCTTCCGGTCGTAGCTGAAATCCTCCTGATTTTCCGCGCGGTCGGCGTCCTCCATGCCGGCATGGTACCGCGCCGCCGCAATGCTGCGCCGTACAAGTTCTTCGTATACCTTTTCCACCTGTGCACGGGTGGAGCAGTACACGATTCCGCTCCGGTCACAGCGGGAGCGGAGAAAGGTGAGAAGCGAAGCCATTTTGTCCTTCGGACGCTGCACATCAAAGCTGAGGTTCGGCCGGTCGAAACCCGTCACCGCAGTATAGGGATCCCTCAGCCCAAGAATACGCACAATATCGTCCCGGACAAAGGCTGTCGCCGTCGCGGTATAGGCGGCAAGAACCGGACGGTAGGGCAAAAGATCTAGAAATTCCGTGATCCGGAGATAGCTCGGCCGGAAATCCTGTCCCCATTGAGAAATACAGTGCGCCTCATCTACGGCAAGCAGCGAAATCTTCACTTCCTGTATGACCGCTGCGAAGCCCTCAGCGAGCAGCCGCTCCGGCGCGGCGTATATGATTTTATATTCACCGGCACGAATCCGGCGGTAAACGAGCCGGAGCTGTTCGAGCGTGAGCGTGCTGTTGACGTAGGCCGCCCCGACGCCGGCGTTTTTGAGGGCCATGACCTGATCCTTCATCAGCGAAATGAGCGGCGATAGGACAAGCGTCACGCCGTCCATCAGCAGTGCGGGAACCTGATAGCACATGGATTTCCCTCCGCCGGTCGGCATGACGCCGAGAACATCCCGTCCGTCCAGAACAGCGTCAATCAGCTCCTCCTGCCCCGTCCGAAACTCGTCATGTCCAAAATACTGTTTGAGAATATCATGTTTGGTCATCGTTGTATGTTGTGCTTTTTCCAGGGGATTCTTTGCGGAGGAGACTTCTTCCAAAAAGTCTCCTCCGCAAACTCCACATTTTCCCCTATTCTCCTGTCGCCTCCGTCCCAATCGCACGGATTTCGGTGATGGCAGCCCATTCGTCGCCTGCGGTCGTGAAACCGGAGAGCTTGACGGATGTGGTTTTCCGTCCGCTGCAGTCAAAGACC
>JBJFGC010000109.1:0-4567 GCA_051892315.1 Eubacteriales bacterium | reverse complement strand
AAAGGCGGATGGTAGCGGGAGTGATGCCCTGATCTGCCAGTTCTTCTTCCGTTAATTGTGCATGGGTGGTAGTTGCCGGATGGATCACCAGGGATTTTACATCCGCAACATTGGCAAGCAGGGAGAAGATCTCCAGGTTGTCGATGAAGCGATGAGCCTCTTCTTTACCGCCTTTGATCTCAAAGGTAAAAATTGAGGCGCCTCCGTTGGGGAAGTACTTCTCATAAAGAGCATGATCCGGGTGGTCCGGTAAGGATGGATGGTTCACTTTTGCCACCTTGGGATGATGGACCAGAAAATCGGGAGAAGATACCAGTGTCCGCGTCCGATCACGAGGAGAACGAGTGTGGAAATGAGAACCACCAGCATCTGTCCCCAGGAGTAAAACGAGTGAAGAAGGCTCATGCTGGATGCTTTGGCATCGCCTGGAATCGAATCAACAATCGGGCTGATGACTACTTCAATCAGTCCGCCGCCCAGCGAATAGAAAAATGCGGACAGAAGAATCGCGGCCGACGGGGGGATGAAGTTCGGAAGAACGCCAAGCAGAACAAGCCCGACAAACGCCGCGGCATGCGCGGTCAACGCAGCCGTCCGGTATCCGATGCGCAGAATCAGCGGAACCATGAGAGCATCCACGATAATCTGAATCATGAAGGTGATGAAAATCAGATTGGCAAGAAACGAATACGAAACGCCGTAGTCCTCACGGAACAGGACGAAAAACAGCGGCGCAAGATTGACGACAATCGCCTGTGTGATGTAGCCGGTATAACAGGCACGCAGAGTGCTTTTGTAACTTTTGGGATTCATGCAGGAGGATCCTTTCTTTCTGGGGATTCGCTATTCTTCCAGCGCCATCCGATCTGCGTACTTGGTCCAGCTGTAATCGTTATAGAACGACGCATAGGCTTCGAGCGACATATACAGCTTCGTCTCCGCCGGCGCGCCTTCCAGCAGGCCATGGCCGACCGCGATGCGGGTGGCGTCTTCCATCGGAAGGTGAATGGCGGTCAGATGATCACACGACGTGAAGATGCCGTCGTAAAGCTGAACAATGGTTTCGGAAAGATAAATGTCCGTCGCCGCGCAGCCTGCAAGCGCGCCCTCGCCAATGGCAACAACCGTTTTTTCCTCATAGGATGCGGGGAGATAGAGAATCTCCTTCTCTTTCCCTTCCTCCGTCACACCGGTAATCATAAGACCGGACGCGTAGTCCTCGTACGTGAACAGCGCGCTCATATCTTCCCTCTCCACATCCGTTGTCTCCAGCTCCGTCCGCACGGAGAGCGACGGCGGATCGGGAATTTCGATGGTCACAGGCGCCGGATTGCCGAGAACACGGCGGATGTCCCGAAGAAGGGTCGCGGAATGGGCAATGACGCCGGCATCGTTGAGGTGGAAGTTGGTGTCATAAAAGTAGCCCGCGTCGTACAGACAGTCGTTGACATTGCTGAGGATTTCAAAATCCAGTGCCCGGTCAAGACGGTCGTAAAACGCAAGAATCTGCTCATCGGTCGTCCCTTCGGCAAGAGCGGCACGGTTGGTCGGCGCAAAGCTGAAATAGCAGGATGCGCCCCTTTTTTCACACATCGCCGCGTAATCGTTCAGATAGTCAAGGAAATCCGCGTCCAGAAGGCGATCGTCGAGGGTGATGATCATATTCGGATCGTAGCCGAGGAGCATGGTGTTCCCCTCTCTGGGGTAGGAAATGTCGCCATTTTCGTCAATCGAGGAAAGGCTGTAAACGCCCGTAGGAGCAGGAGCATTTTTTTCCGCGGCAGACATTTTCCCGGAGAGGTAGCCCCAGTAGCCGCCGAGCATAGCGCCGATGTTCTCCCACGCGACGCCGGTCAGAAGCGAAGGATTGCTTTCTGCCGCCTGCCAGACGGACTGCGCGTTGAAGTAAAGCGAGAAGGTCTGTTCGTCCAGCTCGGGCGCGATGATGACAAGGTCGCCTTCTTCTATGTAGTCCCGCGACAGGTCAAGCATGAGCTTGGTCCCAAGCGTGGCATACAGGCCGAAGTTCACGACTTCGTACGGGAGGTTTTCCTCCAGCAGGTCGGTGTCGATGCCGAACGCCGCGCTGCTTCCGCCGATGAGAACAATTTTCGGCGAACCGGTCGTTTTGAGAAGTTCGTATTTGCGTCCCAGGCCAGCGAGGAAGGATTCGGAATACTGGTCCGGCGTGGTTGTCTCCAGAACCGCCAGCACACCAACCGGAAGAAGAAACGCGAGGACAAACGCGAGGGTCAGGGCCAGAGCTTTGTTTTTCATAATTTAACGCTCCTTTCTTTCATCAGTTTCCGGCGAGGTACGCGAGAATATCGGAGGCAAGCTGATGCGTGCGGATCTCGGTCCCCGGGTTATTCGGATGCAGGTCGGTGTTGAAGAAATATTTGCCGGACATGATGTAATTTTCCAGATCGGAAATAAGGATGGCGTCGTAATTTTTCTCCGCCGACTCCACGTAAGCCTTTCGGTATTCGGGATCGCGCGACTTCTCGGAGAGAATGTTCACGTTGATCGGGGAGAAGGACAGCAGCGAAACCGCGCCGGTCTGATTGATGAGCTCAACACAGCGGTTGAAGGCGCTGACGCTTTTCTTGTTGTGCAGTGACAGGCGGTTGAAGTCCTGGATGCCGTTGACGTAGGTCACATGATCCTCGGATTCCAGACCGCGGTAATAGTTGAGGTCGCCGTTGTGGTCGGAGTTGGCGTCATGCCAGTCGTAGTCGCGGCCGTTGTCAAAAATCTTCCGGCTCGCGTTGAACGATGCGAACGTGGAGTACACCTGCTCGTATTCCCGGATATCCACAAGGGAAATGGCGTCGAACGCGCACTCAAAAATACCCCAGAAGGTAGAGTTGAACGTCGCGCTTCCCCACTGTTCGTACATCGGTTCGGGAGCGTTGATGATCAGGTCTCCCTCCTTCGCAAAGTGAGCAGCCACTTCCATGAAGAAGGTACACGGCGTATTCGCGTGAATACCGAAGTTGATAACAGTATATTCACCGCCCAGCTCCTCGGTGAGCTGCGGTGTGGAAAGTCCATACAAACTCGACGAGCCGGAAATCACCACGACCTTTTTCTCGTCCGCACAGTGCATGAGACGCTCATACTTTACGCCGGCCACGCCACCCTCGGCGTAGGCGAACTCGGGGTCCTGCACTCCGTTGATGTAAAGGGTCCGATAGTTATCGCATCCGTCGAAAAGATTGTCCGTGGCGGTGGAGAGGTTGTCGGTGAGATAAACCGCTTCAAGGTTTTTGCAGTCCTTGAAGGCAAGGTTCAGGATGCTTTCGACGTTCTTTGTGATGTAAAGGTAACGGAAGGTGCCTTCCTTCATCGCGGACTTGCCGATTTTCGTAACCGGATACCCCTCGATGGTTTCCGGAATGACCACAAACTCATCTTCCCCCAAGTAGCCGCGGATGGTGACCTCTCCGTTTTTCACCTCATACTCGAAGTCCTCAACCGGAGAAAACGGAATCCACTGGCAGTACAGCGATGCGGTCATACCCTCGCCGGTGTCGACGTTCCAGCCGGTCCCGTAGTAGGTGCCGCTGCCGTCCGGCTCGGTGTTGTAGCCAAGGAGCGCGTAGCCGTCCCGCACGAACTGTCCCTTCATCAGAAGGGTATTGGGACAGTAATAAAATTCGGACGAATTGGTGGAATACAGCACGCCGGACGCAGAGGACGGCGCCGTTCCGCCATTCGCGTCATAAGTCAGCAGAAAAGTGGTCGCGTCAACATAGTTCGGATAGACCGTCACATTGGCATTGAGGCGGAAGGTGTAGGAAAGCTGGTCGGAGAGAAGCTCCCCGCCCTCACTTAACGGCTTGTTCTTCGAGAAACCGAGGAACACCGCTCCGTCGTTCGGAACAGCCGTGATGGTGATTTCGGTGTTCTGCATGTATTTTTCGGAAGGAAGGGAGGATTCGATGGTCCCATACTGCATACTGTAGCGATATTCATACCAAAAATATTCCGGAATCGCACAGTCGGTGTCAACGGTCGTCGGATACTGAACTGCCGGAACCGTCACGGTACCATCTTCCGCAGAGTACACCGCTCCGCCGCTCAGATCCACCACAGCGTAACCATCCTCCATTTCCACGTGAAATACGGCGTCCTCACCCGCTGGAACAACCACCGGATTTTCGCCGGCAATCGTGTAGTGTTCATTCTCGGCGAGCATCACGCGGACATACCGTTCGGATTCCGCCGTCCCGCATGACGTAAACAGTGCAAGGGCTCCCACAGACAGCAGAGCCACCGCGGAAAGCACGGCCAGATTCGTATGCTTCATCTTGTAAAAAGCTCCATTTTCTTTGACTTTTTTGCTTCTATTATAACAGATATGCGGCAAGAATTCAACAGGAGAATTGTAAGATTGATATGAGGTTTTGGCATAGATTCGGTAAAATGACGAAAAAGGGACGCGGAGGAAACTTCTTTCCCAAAAAGTTTCCCCCGCGAACGATCTTTTGTCAATCCACCAGCGCGAGAACGTCCTTCTTTGGCTTATAGCCGACGGACGTTGCATTGACCTCACCCTTTTCCA
>JBJFGC010000108.1:0-4575 GCA_051892315.1 Eubacteriales bacterium | reverse complement strand
AGAAGTGCTGTCAGAACAGATCCTCCGTTGGCCTGGAAACCGCCCCACAGAACGAAGACAATATAAAAGATCACAGATGTTATAACATAATGAAGCAGCAGGCGCAGGGCAAATACCAGTCTGTCGGAAAACAGGAAGAAATTCGCCGCTGCGAGAACAAAGGAAAAAAGAAGGAGGGAGAAAATCATATGCAGGGTGGGAACCCAGTTGGAATCCACATAAACGCCAAGCAGATACAAGGCAGTAACAAAAAAAGTATAAAAAACACAAGCTTGTCCCGCGGTTTTTTTTAGCCAGATCCATTGTTTCAAGGTAAATTGTCCTCCATCATTGGCTCTTATCGGAAATTGGATGAAAAGGATTATAGCACAAAAAGATTAACAATTTACTGAGGTATCACGAATTTTTTATAAATTCAGTCCCATAATCCGACAGGGATTTTATACGTCAAACTGTAGGAATCGGTTTCGCCGCGCTGCGTTTGTGCACGATATTTCTCCAGAAAATTGGTCAGCGCATATAAATCCAGCCAGATTTGATTGTTCCCATCCTTTTGGCTTTTGTCAAAAATAAGCTGGAGGCCCCAATGAAGATGTGGAACATCGATGTTGTTGGTGTTTTCCTTTGAGGAATAACCGGTCATACCGAGATAGCCGATCACTTCTCCGGCAGCGACAATTTTGCCTTCGTATATGTCTGCGTATGGGTGATTTTTTCGCAGGTGGGCATAATAATAGTAGCGATTTCCGTCAAAGGAGCGGATTCCTATACGCCATCCGCCGAATCGGTTCCACCCACACGCTTCCACATAACCTGCTTCAACCGCTACAATAGGCGTTCCCACGGAGCCCATCATATCGTGACCGAGATGCGGTCTGCGGTATCCGAACGAACGAGCCGCGCCGAAGTCGTCGTAATGACTGTAATAATACCCCGCAGCAAAAGGGGAATACGCGCAAAGACCGTATTTTTCCTCCACTCCATCTGCGGTGTATTCCTGATATTCGCACACCATTCCGTCGAATACTGCTCCATAGGCTTCGGAATAATAAGAAAATAATTTTTCATTTGCTGCGATGTCTGCAAAACCTTCTCCGGTTTCCGCACGTTCACGGATTTTTTCAAGGTCTGTTTTTTTATACCGGCGGAAATCTCCTCCATAACGGACCGCCAGACATGCCAACGATGAGGCCATGGGAATCGGTGTGTCAGACGCGTGGGTTTCGATGTCCAGCGCAAGGGTATCCCGCAGAACCTGCTCGGTCGGGGTAAAATCGACCCATTTGATATAGTCTGCTCCCCGTACCGGTACGAAAGACAGGATGAGCGCAAGAAATACGCATAAAAAGTGCCGAAAATACAGTTTCATTATGATTTTCCTTCCGCTGTAGGATAAAAGGAACGATAACACGCATAGTATCTCCTGTACCGTTCTTCCGCATTCCTGTAAAAATCTGCGTCCTGATTGTAAAGAAAATGAAATGTATAAAGAATGTATTTTGTGAATATTTGTATCATTCTCCATTGACATATGCGGAGGAATATATTATAATATTCATAACCGTAAAAAAGAAAATTCTTACTCTGCCCGTGCGCGGCAGAGTCTGGAGCAACTGCCGGATTGGGGATCCTTATGACTGACAAACGACACGAAAACCGTGAAAATGCGTTCATTCTCCTGTTTGCAAAGGAGTTTGACCGCGAAGCAAGCGCCGCAGATTTCTATAACGCGTATCTGGAAAACAACGGTGTTACGTTCGCCGAATACGTATCGGATACGTTTCTAGGCGTTTGCGAACAGCAGGAAAACATTGATCGGGAAATCGAAGAGGTTTCCGTGAAATGGAAGCTCTCTCGTATGGCGACCGTAACTCGCACCGTGCTTCGGCTGGCTGTTTACGAAATGTTGTATTCTGAGGTGCCGGTGAAGGTAATTATCAACGAAGCCATTGAATTTGCAAAAAAATATGATGAGGAAAATTCCCCCGGCTTTGTCAACGGAATCCTCAATAAAATCGCACGGAATCATAATCTGCTGGAAACCGCTCCTCCGGTACCAAGGAATCCTGAAGATGAGTGAAAAAAAGATATTTCTTGGCATAGATACGAGCAATTACACCACTTCCACAGCGCTTTGCGACGACAGCGGCGCTGTTCTGCTGAATTGCAAGATTCCGCTTCCTGTCGCAGAAGGAGCAAGAGGTCTGCGGCAAAGCGACGCGGTTTTCCACCATGTGAAAAATCTGCCGGAGGCCGCACGAAGATACGGAAACGCTTTGCGGGAAAACGGAGGACTTCTTACCGCGGTTGGATGCTCGTATGCGCCGCGGGATGCGGAAGGCTCCTATATGCCGTGCTTTCTCTCCGGTCTGGCGGCGGCGGACTATGTCGCAGCGACCGCGGGAATTCCTTTGTACCGCGTTTCGCATCAGGCGGGTCATATCATGGCAGCCCTGCACTCTGCATGCCGGAACGGCGGTGCGGACGAAGCCGAGCGGGTTAACCAGCGTTTTCTCGCTTTCCATGTTTCCGGCGGGACGACCGATCTCCTCCTGTGCGAACCGGACGAATCTCTTGTTTTTAAAATCACTCGGATTGGCGGTACCCGCGATATCAACGGCGGCCAGGTCCTTGACCGCATCGGCGTTTTCATGGGACTGCATTTTCCGTGCGGCGCGGAAATGGATGATGCGGCGTTACGTTTTGAAGGCACGATTTCACGGACCGGAGTGTCCGTGAACGGAACGTACTGCAATCTTTCCGGACTGGAAAACAAAGCTGCGGAACGATACCGGTCGACCGGAAGTCTCCCGGAAACCTCTGCGTATACGCTCGACTTTCTTGCACGTACCCTGGAAAAAATGACGCAGAACGCCCTTGCAGAGTACGGCAGTCTGCCGGTGATCTACGCGGGCGGCGTCATGAGTTCGCAGTTTATCCGTAAAAGACTGGCAGCATACGGTATGTTTGCCGACGCGCAGTATTCCTCGGACAACGCCGTCGGGGTCGCGCTTCTCGCCGCCGAATTGCACAGACGGAAATCAGAGAAAAAAGAATGAACGATCAAAATTATAACGATAAAGATACAAATTTTCCCTCAGGGGGAAATTTGCCCGCCGTAGAGGAGCGTTTTCCGGGTGCGCTTACGGTCACGCAGCTCAACGAATATGTCAAACACCTCCTTGATGCTACCCCCCCTTTTATGAGCATTTATGTGAAGGGAGAGATTTCCAATTTTAAAAATCACTACGGGACGGGGCACTATTATTTCACGCTGAAGGACGAGGGCGGACAGCTCCGTGCCGTAATGTTCAAATCCTCCGCCGCGAAAATGAGATTCCTACCGGAAAACGGCATGAAGGTCACGGCGCATGGGCGCCTGTCCGCGTTTGTTCGGGATGGCACCTACCAGCTCTACTGTGACGCAATGGAGCCGGACGGTGTAGGCGCGTTGTACATCGCGTACGAACAGCTGAAAAAGCGTCTCGAAGCGGAAGGGCTGTTTGACCCTTCCCGAAAACGTCCCCTGCCGAAAATTCCGATGCGGGTCGGCATCATCACGTCCGCGACGGGCGCTGCCGTCCGCGATATGATCAACGTGTGCGGCAGACGGTTTCCGGCCGCCAAGTTGGTTCTTTATCCCGCTCTCGTTCAGGGACCGGGTGCTCCCGCGGAACTTATCGCCGGTATGCAGTATTTCAATGCCTCACACTCCGTGGACGTTATCATCATCGGGCGCGGCGGCGGTTCCATGGAGGATCTTTGGGCTTTCAATGACGAAGGACTGGCACGCGTGATTGCGGCGTCACAGATTCCGGTCATTTCCGCGGTCGGTCACGAAACCGATTTTACCATCTGTGATTTTGTCGCCGACCGCCGTGCGCCGACCCCGTCGGCTGCCGCAGAGCTTGCAGTTCCGGATACGGTGGAGCTGAAGCGGAAGATCCAGAATATTGTCCGCAGGGAAGCAAATGTTCTGGACGCCATGCTGAAAATCCGCCGCGATCGGCTGGAATCACTTGCGCATACCAGAGCTTTGTCTCGTCCGATGAATATGATCGACGACCGCCGGATGCTGACGGGGATGCTGACAGAGCGTCTGATGCGTGCCGAAGAAAACAACGTACAGATGAGAAAATCGCTCCTTGCCCGGGACGCCGGACGTCTCGATGCACTGAATCCGCTTTCGGTACTTGCGCGCGGTTACAGTGCGGTTTACAAGGCGGACGGAACTCTGGTCAAACAGGTCAGCGATGTGCAGGTGGGAGATCAGGTGGAATTCCAAACCATTGGCGGTGCAGCTGTCTGTACGGTGGACCAAGTGAAGAAAACGGGAGAGAATGACGATGGAAAAGAAAATGGAAAATATGACGTTTGAAGCGGCGATGGCGCGGCTGGAGGAAATCGTCCGTACCCTGGAGGGCGGCAATGCGCCTCTCGACGTTTCTCTGACCTTGTTTGAAGAAGGCGTTGCTCTTGTCAAGCTATGCAATTCCCGCCTCGATACAGCGGAGCAGAAGGTGAAAATTCTCACCGCATCCGAGGATGGAAGCATCGTCGAAGCCGATATGAAAT
>JBJFGC010000107.1:0-4598 GCA_051892315.1 Eubacteriales bacterium | reverse complement strand
GAAAGTTTTTGAGGTGGGGTTCGGGGAGGGGCTTTTTTCAAAAAGCCCTCCCCGTAAAACTCACTTCATAACAAAAGCGATCTTTTCTGAAAAGGCAGACATATGAAAAAACAGGTTATCGGAATCTTGGCTCACGTGGATGCGGGAAAAACCACCCTGTCCGAAGCCTTACTCTATATCACCGGCAAAATCAAAACCCTCGGACGCGTCGACTGGCGGAACACCTACCTCGACACGCATGAGCTTGAACGGGAACGCGGCATCACCATCTTCTCCAAACAGGCAGTTTTTTCCACCGATCGCCTGCGCGTCACCCTGCTCGACACACCCGGCCACGTCGATTTTTCCGCGGAAGCCGAGCGGACCCTCTCCGTTCTCGATTACGCCATCCTCGTCATCAGCGGTTCCGAGGGCGTGCAGGCCCACACGGAAACGCTCTGGCAGCTTCTTGAGCGTTACCGCGTCCCGACCTTTGTGTTCGTCACCAAAATGGACCTGCCCGGCTGCAGCCGGACAGAAATCCTGCGCGGTCTGACCTCCGGTCTCGGCGCAGGCTGCGTTGACTTCACCGACACAGACGGAAGGGATGAACACATCGCCATGACCGACGAGGATGTTCTCGAAGCTTATCTCACCCGCGGTACCGTTCCGGACGATGCCATCGCACAATTGATTCTGGAACGGAAGCTGTTTCCGTGCTTTTTCGGCAGCGGTCTCCGTCTGGACGGCGTTGACGCGCTTCTTGACGCACTGGAACGGTACACCATCGAAAAACACTGCCCCGCCGACCCGTTCGGGGCACAGGTCTACAAAATCGCACACGACAAAAACGGCGTCCGCCTCACCTACCTCAAAGTAACCGGCGGCCGTCTGAGCGTCCGTCAGCCGCTGACGTATCTTCCCGCAGACGCCGGAGCCGGAGAACCGGTCGAGGAAAAAATCACCGGCATCCGCCTTTACTCCGGCGCAAAATACGACAGTCTTGATGCCGCCGAAGCCGGAGACGTCTGTGCCGTCACCGGTCTGACCGGAACCTACGCCGGTCAGGGACTGGGGACGGAGGAAAGCGCGGGACACCCCAGTCTCGAACCCGTTCTCCGTTACCGCATCACGCTTCCGCCGGACGTGGACGCACGAACCATCCTTCCCAAGCTGCAAATGCTGGAGGAAGAAGAACCTCTTCTGCACCTTGTCTGGAACGAACGGTACGGCGAAATTCACGCACAGGTCATGGGGCCGGTGCAGACCGAAGTGCTGGTCCGCCTGATTGCCGAACGGTACGGCGTGGACGTACGCTTTGACGACGGCCGGATTCTGTATAAAGAAACCATCCGCGATGCGGTGGAAGGGGTCGGGCATTTTGAACCGCTGCGGCACTACGCCGAAGTCCATCTGCTGCTCGAGCCGCTTGAGGCCGGCCGCGGTCTGGTTTTTGACACCACATGCAGCGAAAATTTTCTCGAACGAAACTGGCAGCGGCTGATTCTCACGCACCTTGAGGAAAAGCAGCATCTCGGCGTCCTGACGGGTTCTCCGATCACAGATATGAAAATCACACTGACCTCGGGGCGCGCGCACCTCAAGCACACACAGGGCGGCGATTTCCGGGAATCCACCTACCGCGCGGTGCGGCAGGGACTGATGACAGCGGCGTCCCGCGGAAAAGCTGTTCTGCTGGAGCCTTACTACGCGTTCCGCCTGGAACTGCCCGGTGAATGCGTCGGGAGGGCCATTGCGGACATTCTGGCACGCTGCGGTACGTTCGAGCAGCACGAGACAGCGGGCGGCGCGTCCCTTCTCGCCGGTCGTGCGCCGGTTTCGGCCATCGGTGATTACGCACGGGACGTGGCAGCCTATACCCATGGCCGCGGAAAATTCTCGTGCCGTGTGGAGGGTTATTTTCCCTGCCACAACCCGGAGGAGGTGCTGGCCGATTTCTCCTATGATCCCGCCGCCGATCTGGATAACACACCGGACTCGGTGTTCTGTTCGCATGGCGCAGGGTTTATCGTCCCATGGGACCGGGTACCGGAATACATGCACCTGGCGGGGCTGAATTTAAAGGATGAGGAAGATCCTCCGTCGTCCGACGAACCGCATGTGCTGCGGCAGAACCTCAATCTCGACGAAAAAGAGCTGGACGCCATCATGGAACGCGAGTTCGGCCCTATCCGACGTCGGGTGTACGGTGATCCCAAAAAGCCGCAGGTTCTCGGCGCAGAGCCAGTGAACTTCAAAAAATCGCTGTATATTGTAGACGGCTACAACGTTATTTTCGCGTGGGATGAGCTGGCGGCGCTTGCCAACACCGACCTCGAAGGCGCGCGGCAGAGTCTATGCGACATTCTCGCCAATTATCAGGCATTCACGGGCCGGGACATCATTCTGGTGTTCGACGCGTACAACGTCAAGGGTTCCGTAGAACGGAAGTTCGACTACCACGGCCTGCACGTCGTCTACACCAAAGAAGGAGAGCTTGGGGATATCTATATTTCCAAGCTGACAAAGGAGATCGGAAAGGATTTTTCGGTCCGCGTTGTCACGTCGGACGGACTGATTCAGCTGCAGGCGGTCAGCTCGGGGGTGCTGCGGTTGTCCGCGCGGGAATTCCGCAACGAAATTCTGGCCGTAGACGAGGAAATCCGGGCGTATCTGGAAAAGCTTCGGAAGGAAAACGAACCGAAAAAATAAAAAGTGAAGAAAACAAAAAACCGGAGAGACAGCATCTCCGGTTTTTTTGCAGGTACGGCGATAGACGGCTGAGCATCCATTTTCTTTCAGCTTCCGTGCGTTCAGAAAATTGGCAGGATTCCAAAACCATACGTTCTTATCTGTAAAATATGATAAAAATTATTTTTGTAATTATAATTTAAATTTTCACAAATTTTGATGAAACAAACAAAAAAATAAATTTTTTTCGTTGAATTTACAGCAAAAATATGTTATAGTTATTATGAATTGAAAATCAAGAAAGGAGTTTTTTATGAAATCCCGCAATTTATTCACACTCCTGCTCGCGCTGACGCTCCTCACATCCTCCTTCATCGCATGCAGTGATTCCGCCGCTCCCTCCGCGACTCCCTCCGGTACCGAAACAACGGCTCCCGCATCCTCCTCTGAGGAAATCGAATCCGTGGAAGAAACCTCCGCGCTCGACGCCCGCCGCGCCGAGGACGACAATCTCCCCGAACGGGACTTCGGCGGCCGTACGTTTACCGTCATCGGTGTGAACAATTCCTATGAAAAATACATTGTGACCGAGGAACAGAACGGCGAAGGGGTCAACGATGCCATCTACGCCCGCAATCTGGCTGTCGATGAAAGATACAACGCCAAAGTGGCGTTTATGGACGGCTCCGACCACCGCACCTGTACCACCACCATCGCCAACTCCATTCAGTCCGGCGACAATTCCTTCGACCTCATTCAGTACCATGTGGTTTCCAACAGCGGAAACGTTCTGAAAGGCTATTACCGCAACTGGTACGATGTTCCTTATGTGGATTTTGAACGTCCGTGGTGGTCGGATTCTACCGTGGACGACCTCACCGTCAACAACCGCTGCTATCTTGCCATGGGCGACTTTGCCATATCCACCATTTCCAAAACCTACTGCATGTTCTACGACAAGGACACCATGGTGAACTATCAGATTGAAGATCTCTATGACGTGGTCAAATCCGGCCGCTGGACCCTCGATTTTCTGAAAAATCTCTGCGAAACCGTCTATACCGACATCAACGGTGACGGCACGGAGGATGACCTCGATTATTATGGTCTCGCCTCGGACCAGCAGTCCAACTACAACACCTACCTCTGGGCTTGTGACAATCCGATCTTCACGAAAGATTCCAATGGCGAGCTTCAGTTTGTTTACTACAGCGAGCATCTCGTCGACGTTTACAACTCCTGCTATGAGCTGCTGAACAACTGCATCGGCGTCTTCTCCAAGATGGATCATGGTTCCGGTATGGACATGTTTTCCAAGTACGGCACGCTGACCTGCAACGCGACGCTCGACGGCGCGCTGACCTACCTTGCCGATTTTGAACACGACTACGGCATCATTCCCTACCCGAAATACAACGAAACACAGTCTGAGTACAAGTCCATGGTTGACGGCAGCCACGAAGCGATGGCCGTCGGCAAAAATGCGGTCGACCTCGACTTCATCGGTATCATGACCGAGGTGCTCTGCGCGGAATCCTACAAGGAAGTGCTTCCGACGTATTACGACGTCTGCCTGAAACAGCGTTACGCCTCCTCTCCAAAGGATGCCGAAATGATGGACGTCTGTGTTGAAGCGCGTGTCTTTGACTTTGGTTACGTTTACGACAACTGGAACGGTGTGGCGTTCTACTTCCAGGAACTTCTTCGTTCCGACACCTTCCAGGACATCACGTCCTACTACAAGCAGCGTGAAAAGGCGGCAACCAAGTACTATGAAAAAGTCATCGACCTGTTTATGAACGAGGAATAAAAGTTTCTCCAAAGGAAGCTTTGAGGGTTCAGAGGTTACTTCATAACCTCTGAACCCTCAACCTTCCTTAAACGGAGTTGGAACAAGTCCCCGGGAACCAAAAGTTCAGATTTCCATC
>JBJFGC010000106.1:0-4598 GCA_051892315.1 Eubacteriales bacterium | reverse complement strand
CAGATATCCCTGTTCTGGAGATCTTTTTGAAGTGATTTTGGGAAAGTTCTGAGGACTCTATCCCACAAAGCTAAAAAAATGTTCCCACGGTTTTACGGTAAACAGGTCCAGTAAAACCGTGGGGACGCTTTTTTCTTTCTGCCGAAATTGTATGACTTAACGTGAGTTCGATGGGATTCGCGGGGAAACTTCTTTGACTTAGAATGTCAAGTCAAGTGCAACGATTCCGTCAAAAAACTTTAAATGGAAGGAATCGACAACGTTGGTGCAGATTTTTCGGTGGATTTGTACTGCACCCTGTCCTCTCCTTTTTTGAAAGTTTTTGAGGTGGGGTAGTAGTTACGCGCAGCGTAAGCTACGGGGGGGTGGGCTTTTTTCAAAAGCCCACCCCGGCGAACTCCCCCTACCTTAATAATTGGTTCGTGCGATGATGTTGTCCTGCAAATCCCGGGGCAGCCTTACGAAATAGTCGCTGTATCCTCCGACGCGCACAATCAGATCTCCGTAATTTTCCGGATGTGCCTGTGCTTCCCGCAATTCCTCTGCTGACAGCACGTTGATGGACATCTGCTGACCGCCGCCCGCAAAGTATGCTTTGGCGAGATTTACGAACGATTCCATCCCCTTTTCGGTCGCAAACAGCTTTTTGTCAAACCGCAGCTGGAACACGAACCCGCTCGTCACTTCCGTCTGGTTGTAAACGAGTGCCGACTTCACCGCTGCCGTCGGACCGCAGACATCTTTGCCGGGAACCGCACCGATGCAGTCCGCGAACATCGGGTCGCCCGACAAATGACCGTTCGGCAGCGCTCCGCAGGCACGACCGTTGCTTGCCGCACGGCTGAACGTGCTGCATCCGCCCGCGAACCGACCGCCGCGGAACGTCCGTTTGGTTTTGAGGTAGGCGAACCAATGGTCGGACAGTTCCTTCATGATGCTGTCTACATAGGGGTTGTCGTTGCCGAACTTCGGCGCGGTCATCAGAACCGTGCGCATTTCTTCGTACCCTTCAAAATTCTTTTTCAAAGCGTCGATCAACTCTGCCATGGTCCAGCGTTTTTCTTCAAAAATGAATTTCTTGACTGCCGCCAGCGAATCCACACAGTCCGGCATTCCCTCGGAGAGAATCTGACCGTCTCCGTACAGCGGGCCGCCGTTTTTATAATCACGTCCCTTTTCCAGACAGCCTTCCAGCAGGCAGGAACGGAGCGGAGAAGGTGCATACCGGGCGTACGTCATCTGAGACGAATTGGACAGCGAAACGGACACGTCCGTCACGTGTTCCACCTGACCCTTCAGCGCTTCCATCAGTTCCTCAAATGTGGTGAAATGCTCCGCCTCGCCGGTGTGAATGCTCACCTGCCGTCCGGATTTGACGTCAAATCCATCGTACAGCGCAAATTCCAGACACTTGCCGAAGTTGACTTCTCCGTCCTCCAGACCCATGTGGGACTTGCCCATGATATCAATCTGGTTGCAGCCGTTCATGCAGTACAGATGACTGTGAACCGGAGGAATACCCATTTTTTCCAGTGCTGGGCAGACGACCTCGTCGTTGTAGAGCGCCGGCATCCCGATTCCGGTGGCGAGAACCTCCGCCGCACGCTGCCAGACACGGTCCGGTGTGTTGCGATGGACGCGCAGGGTGATGTTCGGGGTCTGATATTTGTATTTTTCCGCGAGATCGAGTACGGCATAGGAGACTTCATTCATCTTGTCGTTCCAGTTTTCATCCGACCCGCCGATGCACAGGTTCCACGTCCGTGTGTCGTGGAAGCACTGCCAGAGCCGTTCCAGCTGTAAAAACGCCTCGTCCGCGTCGTCCATCCGCCAGAAATCGAGGAAAAACTGATCAAGCCGACCGGGGGAGTCAATCCCGTCAAAGGTAAAGACCATCCAGAACATCAATACCGCCGACCGCATATTGTACGCCGGTTTTTTCGGAATCACGGAATATGCTTCCGCCATCTTCAAAAAGTCCGCTCGCGCGACCGGACTTTCTGCCGTTTCTGCCATTTCCAGTGCCGCCGCGTGAAGCCGTTCCCCGAGAAGATCGATGGCATCCATGAAAATTTCACAGCCTTCGTAGAAATCTTCTTTTCCGGGATTTTTTGCGCGGAACTTTGCGATTTTTTCCCGAAGACCCGTTGTCCCAAGATGCAGCAAAAGATCATAGTCCGGATTGGAGTGACCGGCCCATCCGCCGCCCCAGCACGCACCGGTCGAGGCAAGCTCCCGCTGATATCGGTCCTGGTGCTGCCCGATCAGCGAACCTGTGTTGAACCCGCGCACATAATCCCGGATTGTCTCAAGCTCCTCCGCCAACTCCGGGTAAGCCTTTGCATTTTCGCGGAATTTTTCTTCGTCCACCGCAATTCCGCTGCCATAACTGTAGGTCATTCCCGATGTAGGACAGCCGGACCACGCATAACCGATATAGTTTTCGGGATCAATGCGTACGGAACAATATTTTGCGCTTTCTTTTGAAGCCAGCGCCATACGGATGTTCAGCGGCCGTTCACGGTTTTCGTAAAACGCCGCGCCGTACGGCTCGATGGCATGGATTCTGTCGTTCATAAAATACCTCCTGAAGAGCGTAGATCGTTACTTTAATTATACCGAAAACAACTCCATCCGTCAATACAAAAAAAGGATTTCTGCCAGACAAAATGTCCGCGCGAACTGCTACCAACGGTTGCGGAAATGAAAACAGGTGACGGTTGTTTTTACTACACAAATCTGCTACAATTAGGGTGTAAAATAAAATTTGCGGAGTCAGACATGAATATTTACGAAAAAATCCTTTATTGCCGAAAGAAAGCAGGAATATCGCAAGAGACGTTTGCCGAAAAGCTCGGTGTTTCACGTCAGGCGATCTCAAAATGGGAATGTGGGACAGCCGCGCCGGATCTTGACAATCTTTTGGCCATTTCCAAACTGTTCGGGGTAACCACCGATTGGCTGCTGGATGATGCGCAGGAGATTCCCGGAATGCAGATTGACACCATAGGGAAAGCGGCTGACGATCAGATCACGATTTCCGAAACTCCAAAGAAAGTTGGAAAAAAGATGAAATTCCTGACAGATGACCAATGGAAGATGGCGGTACCACCGTTTATGATTGGACTGATGGTGTCCGGGCTGGGGCTGTTGATCCGTAGCCTCATCGACTGGATATTCAAAACCATATTTGGTGATCTCGAAACTTTGACAGGTGCGGCAAATGTAGTTTATGTGGTGCTTTCCTCCGTTTTTTTCTTTCTCATGGGAGTTGGTGTTATTCTGAGTACAGTGGGGATATGTCTGATGATCGGATATTTTATCTACAATCGAACAAAACACTGAGCACCCCCGTCAATACAAAAAAGGATTTCTGCCAGACAAAATGTCCGCGCACAAATCCTTTTTTCTATCCGGTTCAAAAGTTTTGGAAGAGGGGTTCGGGGAGGAACTTTTTTCAAAAAGTTCCTCCCCGCGAAACTCGATGGAATCATACACCCTTCTTGGAGCGTTCGATGTGTTCGAGCTCGGTTTCGTTGTACTTGGTAACATGACCCGGGATGGGCATGAGCTTTTCGGAGATGACGTCAATGATACCGTCAGCCTGCGGGAAGTAGTACTTTTCCAGTTCGAATGCGGGAGTGATCCAGTTTCTGGAGCCGTATACAGCCGGCGGAGCATCGAGGTAATCAAATGCCATTTCGGTGATGTTGGACGCCATATCACGCATCATGGAGCCACGGTCAACCGCGTCGCCGACGATGATGATCTTACCGGTCTTCTTGACGGATTCGATGACCTTTTCGTAGTTGAACGGTACGAGAGAACGAGCGTCAATGACTTCGGCGGAGATGCCGTAGTCTGCTTCGAGCTTCTTTGCTGCATCCAGTGCACGGTACAGAACCGCACCGATGGTCAGAATGGTGACATCCTTACCTTCGCGCTTGATATCGGGATCGCCGAAGTCGACTTCGTAGTAATCGGTCGGAACGCCGCCCTCGTGGAACTGTTCGCCGACGTCGTAGATTCTCTGGGATTCAAAGAAGATGACCGGGTCGGTGCCGTTGAGCGCCTGGTTCATCAGACCCTTTGCGTCGTAAGGTGTTGCCGGGAAGCATACCTTCAGGCCCGGAATGTGCGAGCAGAGTGCGGTCCAGTCCTGAGAGTGCTGTGCGCCGTACTTGGAACCAACGGATACACGGAGGACAACCGGCATTTTCAGGATACCGGCGGACATGGACTGCCACTTGGAAAGCTGGTTGAAGATTTCGTCGCCTGCGCAGCCAATGAAGTCCGCGTACATCAGCTCAACAATCGCACGGCCGCCTGCTACTGCGTAACCAACGGCGGAACCAACGATTGCGGATTCGGAAATCGGAGCGTTGAAGAAACGATGGTAGGGAAGGGCTTCCGTCAGACCGCGATAGACTGCGAACGCGCCGCCCCAGTCACGGTTGTCTTCGCCGTATGCGATGGTGGTCGGGTCTTCGTAGAACTTGTCCAGAATAGCTTCAAAAATACCGTCGCGGAGGCCGAACAGCTTCATCTTCGGAATCATTTCGCCCTTTTCGTCGAACGCATAACGAGCCTTGTTCGCA
>JBJFGC010000105.1:0-4618 GCA_051892315.1 Eubacteriales bacterium | reverse complement strand
AAGGGCGAACGACCGACGCCTTGAAAAGTCTGGTGAAGCTGGCGCCGAAGACGGCAACGGTTGTAGAAAACGGTGTGGAAAAGGTCGTTTCCGTCGAATCGGTCCGGAAAGGGGACTTGTTTGTGGTCCGGCCCGGCGAAAACATTCCGGTGGACGGCATGGTAGTGGAGGGGAGCAGCGCGGTCAACGAAGCGGCGCTGACTGGCGAGAGTCTGCCGGTGGACAAGACCGTCGGAGACGCTGTATCCGCCGCGACGCTGAACCAGTCGGGCTTTCTCACGTGTGAGGCGGTACGGGTCGGGGAGGACACGACCCTGTCGCAGATCATTCAGATGGTGAGCGACGCGGCGGCGACCAAGGCGCCGATTGCGAAAATCGCCGACCGTGTTTCCGGTATTTTTGTTCCGGTTGTGCTTTTGATTGCGCTGGTGACCTGGATGGTCTGGATGCTTGTCGGCCAAACGGTGGGTTACGCATTGGCCCGTGCGGTGAGTGTTCTGGTGATCAGCTGTCCGTGTTCTTTGGGTCTGGCGACACCGGTGGCCATTATGGTCGGCAGCGGTGTGGGCGCGAAGAACGGCATTCTCTTTAAGACAGCAGCAGCTCTGGAAGAAACCGGAAAAGTGAAGTTGGTGGCACTGGACAAGACTGGGACCATTACCTCCGGCGAACCGAAGGTGACGGATCTTGTGCCGTCGGACGGCATAAGCGGCGGGGAACTTTTGGAGTTAGCTTGTGCGTTGGAACAGAAAAGCGAGCATCCGTTGGCGCGTGCGATTCTGCGCAAAGCGGAGAACGAAGGGATAGCGGCCGAAGCCTGCACGGATTTTCAGGCGCTTCCGGGCAACGGTCTGACGGCAAAGTGGAAGGGAAGCGTTCTTGTCGGCGGAAACTACAGGTTTGTGAGTACGCATGCAGAAATTCCCGAAACCATGCGGGAGATGTCGGAGCATCTGGCGGAGGAAGGGAAGACGCCGTTGTTTTTCGCGCGGGACGGGCATCTGGCAGGCATTCTTGCTGTGGCGGACGTCATCAAGGAGGACAGCCCCCGTGCGGTGAAGGAGCTGCAGCGGATGGGCCTTCATGTTGTCATGCTGACGGGGGATAACGAACGAACCGCACGCGCCATTGGAAAGCAGGCGGGAGTAGATGAAGTCATCGCTGGCGTTCTTCCGGACGGCAAGGAAAGCGTCATCCGTTCGCTGCGGGAAAAAGGAAAGGTGGCAATGGTCGGCGACGGCATCAACGACGCGCCGGCGCTGACGCGGGCGGACATCGGCATTGCCATCGGAACCGGTACGGACGTCGCCATTGACGCAGCAGACGTGGTTCTGATGAAAAGCCGCCTGAGCGACGTTCCCGCCGCCATTCGCCTGAGCCGTGCCGCTCTGAAAAACATTCACGAAAACCTGTTCTGGGCTTTCTTCTATAATACCATCGGCATTCCGCTCGCGGCCGGCGTTTTCACGCCCCTTCTGAACTGGAGTTTGAACCCCATGTTTGCCGCGGCGGCCATGAGCCTCTCCAGCTTCTGCGTCGTAACCAATGCCTTGAGGTTGAATTTGTTCCGGATGAAGTGAGACAGAGCGGCGGCAACTTTCATGACAGCATCATTTCCGGGCCAAGTGCATCCCGAAAATAAAAAACTTGAAAAATTTATATTTTTATGGTATGATTTTACCGACAGTGAGCAGGATTTGCGGCTGTCGGTAAATGGATGTTGAGGGGGAGAAAAATGGTTCCGGTCGTTTTGGTGGTGGAGGATGAGCCGATGATTCGGGAGGCGGTCGTGTCCTATCTGGAAAAGCAGGGGTGTCGGGTGTTTTCCGCTGGAGACGGCGGCGAAGCTCTTTCTGTTTTCAAACGGGAAGCGATTACTTTTGTGATTCTTGACCTGATGCTCCCGGACATGAGCGGCGAGGAGGTCTGCGCGGCTATCCGCGGGAAATCGCGGGTCCCTGTCATTATGTTGACGGCGAAAACGCAGGAGGAGGACGTTCTGAACGGACTGCGGATTGGGGCGGACGATTACGTGACAAAGCCCTTCAGCTTAAAGCAGCTGTATGCCAGAATGAATGCGGTTCTGCGTCGGTCAGCCGGCGATTTGAAACCGCTGGCCGAGAAATATTCGTGGAACGACGACGATCTGAGGGTTGATTTTGAGCATAACGAGGTTTACAAAAAAGGCCGGCGGCTTGCGCTGACTCCTGTTGAATGGAAAATTCTATCAGCCTTCCTTCGGCATCCGCAGAAAATCTACACGAGGGAGGAGCTGATCACGCTTGCCTTTGGACCGGATTTTGACGGGTATGACCGCGTTATTGACACGCACATCAAAAACCTGCGGAAGAAAGTCGAGGATGACTCCAGACGGCCGGTTTATGTGAAGACGGTTCACGGTGTCGGTTATCGATTCGGGGGGGAGAAAATGTGAAGCGATGCAGTCTGCGGACGATGATTGCCGTCTTTTTTGCACTGATTGTTTTGGCAGTCATTTTTCTCATCAGCGCTGCCTCCGAAATCCTGATCAGCAGGCAGTTTGAAAAGTACATCGGACAGCAGCAATACAAAAAGGCGGAAGAAATGGCAGTAAACCTGACCCACCAGTATGACAACGCCGCGGGGGAATGGAATCTCGACTATATCCACGGGATTGGCATGTACGCGCTCAGTGAGGGATACATCATCAAGCTGTACGACGCGGAGGAGAAGGTTTTATGGGACGCGGAAAATCATGACATGACACTTTGTTCCCAGATGATGGATGCCATTTCTCTCCGGATGCAGGAGGAGCGTCCCGAGCTGAACGGTGATTTTGTGACCCACCGGTTTGATTTACGGTGGGCGGGGGGCATTGTCGGATTTCTGGATGTCAGCTACTACAGCCCATATTATCTGAACGAAACCGATTTTCAGTTTATCGCCGCCTTGAATCGGATTCTGCTTGGCGTGGGAACCGTATCGCTGCTCGGTGCGGTCCTTCTTGGGCGAATTCTCGCCGGCAGCATTGCGAAACCGATTACGGAAACGGCGGAAATCACGGAGCGGATTTCGGAAGGGGACTACAGCATCCGGTTTACCGGAAAAGTCCGGAGCAGGGAACTGGCGGGGTTGGCGGGAGCGGTGAACCGGATGGCAGCCTCGCTGGAGGAACAGGAAAACCTGCGCAGGCGTTTGACGTCCGACGTGGCGCATGAGCTGCGGACGCCCATTGCCAACGTGACTTCCTATCTGGAGGCTCTGCTGGAAGGGGTATGGGAGCCCACGCCGGATCGTCTCCGGAACTGCTACGAGGAGCTGGAGCGAATTTCGGGTCTTGTTGCGGATTTGGAGCAGCTTCAGCAGGTGGAAAACGGAAATTTGCAGCTTCACAAAACGAAAGAGGACTTATGGGAGCTTGTGCAGAGCGTGGTCCGGAGCTTTGAACAGCCGCTCGCGGAAAAGCAGCTTCACTGCACGGTCGAAGGCGGCCATCCCGTGGTATCGGTTGACCGCGGCCGTATCCAGCAGGTTGTCACGAATCTGCTTTCCAATGCGATCAAATATTCCAACGAAGGAGGGAGGATCCGTCTCCTTCTTGAAGAAACGGAGGACGCCGGCCTTCTCCGCGTCGAGGACGAGGGTGTCGGCATTGCAGAAGCAGACTTAAAGCGGATTTTTGAACGCTTCTACCGGACCGACAAGTCACGAAGCCGTCAGACCGGCGGCGCCGGCATTGGTCTTACCATCGTCAAAGCCATCGTCCGGGCGCACAGCGGGCAAATATCCGTAGAAAGCAAACCAGGTCAGGGAAGCACGTTTACGGTTTGGCTTCCGAAAGAACAATAAAAAGGCAGGGGAAACTTTTGTCAAAAAGTTTCCCCTACTCTCTTCCGATTTATTTTTGCACATCCGGTTCAACCTTCCTCCTCTGCGTGGAAGCGTTCGAGGAAGGAGTGTTCGATGCCGCCGGATTTGTAGCCGACCATGGTGTCGAGACAGACGGAATGGATGCTGTGGAAGATGCTTTGCTCAATTTGCGGGTTATCGCGTTTCAGGCGGCGGAGCAGGAGCTTGACTTCCTGACGTTTGGAACCGCCTCCTCCATTGTCGCACATGGTGCAGTTTTCGGTAAAACGGCAGGCGCATTGGATGAATTCCAGATCGTTATAGCGTTTCCAGGCCAGGATGTCCTCCTCGTGAACGCAGTACAGCGGGCGGATCAGCGTCATGCCCTGAAAATTGGTGCTGTGCAGCTTCGGAGGCATCGCCTGCAGCTGGGAACCGTAAAACATGCTGAGAACGGTCGTTTCGATGACGTCGTTGAAATGATGCCCCAGCGCGATTTTGTTGCATCCTAACTCCTGCGCCTTGCTGTAAAGGTGCCCGCGCCGCATCCGTGCGCAAAGGTAACAGGGGGACTGGTCCGTGTTGTTGGCAACCTGAAAGATGTTCGTCTCAAAGATGGTGATGGGAATGTGCAGCAGTGCTGCGTTGCTTTCGATTTTCTGACGGTTGATTTCGGCGTACCCCGGGTCCATGACCAGAAATTCAAGCTCAAACGGCAGCTCGCTGTGCCGCTGAAGAAGCTGCATCAGCTTGGCCATCAGCATGGAATCCTTTCCGCCCGAAATGCAGA
>JBJFGC010000104.1:0-4623 GCA_051892315.1 Eubacteriales bacterium | reverse complement strand
AGTCATGGTTGCCGCGGCTGAGGATCTTTTTCCCCGGCAGACGGTCGAGGAAGCATAAATCCTCCTGCACTTCCTCCAGCTTCATCGCCCACGAGATGTCCCCCGGTACCATGACGGTGTCCCCGTCCGTAACCAGCGCGCGCCAGCGTTTTTCGATTTTTTCCGTGTGACCCGTCCAGCGCGGCCCGAATTTGTCCATCGGCTTCGGAACCGCGTGGGACAGGTGCAGATCGGCAATGGTGTAGACCGCCATCCGGCATCAGACGCGGAAGACCAGCGCGGGCATGTCGGCGGGCGCAATGGTCTCGGTGAAGCGAACCGGCAGGGACAGCGGCGCAAGCAGAGGTTTCGGAACCTCCGTGTGCGTATGCGCGGAGAGGGTGCGCAGGATTGCCTCAATTTCCTCGCCGGTTTCCAGTCCGAGCGCGCCGCACACGTCCGCCGCAAACTTGTACGGGCTGGCTGTGGACGCGAGAATGACCGGAGTCCGGTCGCCGGTTTCCGCGCGGTACTTTTCCGCGCAGCTCATGCCGACGGCAGTGTGGGTGTCCATGAGGTACGCGTACCGGTCGAACGTTGCGCGGATGGACGCGCGGGTCTCGTCCTCGCTTACGCAGTAGGCCGAGAAGGATGCGCGGATGTTTGCCATGAGCGCGTCGGGCGCGGTGTACCGTCCGTTGGCTTTCAGTTCGGCCATGAGCTTTCCCGTCAGCTCCGCGCCGCCGCAGACGGACAGAAGCCGCTCGAGGTTGCTGGAAATGAGAATGTCCATGGACGGGGAAATGGTCTTGTGGAACGTACGGGTCCGGTCGTAGACGCCGGTGCGGATGAAGTCCGTAAGGACGTTGTTGCTGTTGGAGGCGCAGAGGAAGCGGGCAATCGGAAGCCCCATTTCGCGTGCGAGGTAGGCGGCGAAAATGTTGCCGAAGTTGCCGGTCGGAACGCAGACGTTTACCGGGTCGCCGTCCGCGATTTTACCGCAGTTCACGAGGTCGAGGTAGGCGGAAATGTAGTAGACAATCTGCGGCGCGAGACGGCCCCAGTTGATGGAGTTGGCGCTGGAGAAGAAGAAACCGTTCCGGTCGGCCTTTTCTGCGAGGGAGGCGTCGCCGAAAATGGCTTTCACGCCGTTCTGCGCATCGTCAAAGTTGCCGTTCACGGCTGCGACGTAGACGTTGGAGCCGAGGGTGGTGGTCATCTGGAGCTTCTGCATCCGGCTGACGCCGTCCACTGGATAGAAAACGGTTATTTTTACGCCGTCGACGTCTGCGTACCCTTCCAGCGCGGCCTTGCCGGTGTCTCCGCTGGTTGCGACGAGGATGTGCGCGGTGCGCGGTTCCCCTGTCATGCGGAGCGCGCGGGAGAGGAGGCGGGGCATAATCTGGAGCGCCATATCCTTGAACGCGGAGGTGGGACCGTGCCACAGTTCGAGGACGTACGTGCCGTCTGCGAGGTCGTACAGGGGTGCGGCGCCGCCGGAGAGGTAATGTTCACCAGAGGGTTCGGGGAACTTTTCGTCGGAATAGGCCGCGCGGCAGTCTTCGGTGAGGGCGTCGCGGTCGTAATCGTCGAGAAATTTTGCGAGGATGTACGCCGCGCGGTCCGCGTAGGACAGCTTGGCAAGCGCGGTCCTGTCGCCGTGGGTGAGGGAAGGAATTTCACAGGGGATGTAGAGACCGCCGTCGGGAGCAAGCCCTTCCTTGATGGCCTGCGCGGACGGGACGGTGTGGGGCGTGGAGGAAAAGTCTCGTGTGCTTTTGTATTGAATCATGATGGTATTCCTTTGGTGAATGTAGTATGAACTGGGATGGGGATGAACTTTAATCCTTGCGGTATCTCGAAGAGCTTCTTGAAAATTTCCCGGTTTTCCGGACGGCATTTTCGATGTGCCGGACCTCCAGCGTCCGGAACCCGACGGCGTTCGGGTCGGCGTAAACTTCAATGACGTCGATGCGCGGCGTCTTCGTACTCTCGTGTTCCCGCAGGTAGATCTCGGCCGCTGCCGTCAGAATCGCCTGCTTTTTTGGCCCGACTGCCGCCGCGGGCACGCCGTAGACGCCGGAAAATCCCGGAACCTGCCGCCTGGTCTTGACTTCCACGAACAGCAGAAAACCATCGTTTTCCGCGATCAGATCGATTTCCGCGTGACCGATGTGCAGATTCCGCGCGGTCACATGAAACCCGTGCGCTTCCAGATACCGCGCCGCCGCATCTTCGCCGAGTCTTCCAAGTGTTTTTGTGTCCATATTCTGGTGATTTGAGGTGGATGCGAATCCGGGAACCTTTGGTCACAAAGGTTCCCCCTGCAGCCTTTCCTTTCTCATAGCTTCAAGTTTGTCGCGGTCACGGGTGAGAAAGGTAAGAAAGGTGCGGCGGTGGATTTCGCAGGGGCCGTGGAGGTAGATGGCCAGCTTGTGTTCCGGCGTAGGGTAGCCTTTGTGTCTGGCGAAGCCGTAGCCGGGGTATTTTTCCTCGTATTCGGCGCACATGCGGTCCCGCGTGACCTTGGCGAGGACGGACGCTGCCGCGATGGACTGGGAGAGTGCGTCCCCGTGAACGATGGAGATGCTCGGCAGGCCGAAGTCGGTGCTGCGGTTGCCGTCGACGAGGATGACGTCCGGGGTGAGCGTTTCGCGCACGATGGCCACGGCGCGGCGCATGGCGGTGAGGGAGGCGGCGAGGATGTTGGTTTCGTCAATTTCGGTATGCGTGGCCTGCGCGATGCCGTACGCGGCCGCTTTTTCGAGGATTTCGTCGTAGAGGCGCTCCCGTTTTTTCTCGGACAGCTTTTTGGAGTCGTCCAGTCCCTCGATGACCAGACCGTCGGGCAGAACCACAGCTGCGGCGACCACGGGACCGGCCAGCGGACCGCGTCCCGCCTCGTCCGTTCCGCAGACAATGCCGTACTGCCGGGCGTAGGTTGTATCAAAGGTCGGGTCATTCATGGGAATTTCCGTCCTTTTCCGGCCGTTCGAGGGTGATGCGGCCGATTTTGGCTTCCCGGAATTCGTCCAGCACGATGCCGGCGGCGCGTTCGGTATCCAGTTCGCCGCCCGCGATGAGAAAGCCCCGTTTCCGCGCGACGGCGCAGAGCAGGTCGTACGGTCCGGCGTCGGCGAGCGCGGTGCGGTCGAGCTTATAGCGGGTACAGAACAGGTCGGGAGCGGTGCGGTAGAGTTTGGCGCAGAGGGCACAGGCCAGCTCCTCGATATCGAGGATATCGTCCTTGATGGCGCCGGTAAAGGCGAGGTTTTCGCCGGTCTCGCGGTCATCGAACTTTGGCCAGAGGACGCCGGGCATATCAAGCAGGTCGATACCGGCGTTGGTGGTGACCCACTGTTTGGTTCTTGTGACGCCGGGGCGGTCTTCGACCTTCGCGCGTTTTCCGCCGCCGAGCCGGTTGACGAGGGACGATTTCCCGACGTTCGGTATACCGACCAGCATGGCGCGGACGCGGCGTCCCTCCATCCCGCGTTCCGCATACCGCTGGAGTTTTTCGGATAGGAGGTGCCGCACCGTGGGTGCGATCTCGCGCACGCCCTCTCCGGTTATGGTGTCTACGGCAAGGGCCGCACAGGAAAAATTCTTCTCCGCCGCGAGGTTTGCGTAATACGTTTCCCACTCCCGGGTGATCCCCGCGTCCGCAAGGGACGATTTGGTGAGCAGGATCAGTCTCGGTTTGGTATTCACCAACCGGTCGATTTCCGGATTCTTTGAGCTCCTCGGAATGCGCGCGTCCAGCAGCTCCATCACGAGGTCAACCTGCCCCAGGTTCTCCGTAATCAGCCGCCGTGTCTTCGCCATATGGCCCGGAAACCACTGTATGGTCTGTGATGGCATGGCAGTTTATCCTTTTCTCTTTACGTTTTTTGTTGGGGAGCGGGGCAGAACCCCGCAGAGCTCCCCCGCCTATCCCTTATTCCTCATTCCTCCCGCGGATTTTGGAAGACCGTAAACTCGTCCAGAGGGAAGAGCCGTACATAGGCTTTGCCGACCACACAGCGCTTGTCGATGAGACCGATTTCGCTGGTCCGGCTGTCAGCGGAGTGGTTGCGGTTGTCGCCCATGACGAAAATCTGATTTTCGCCGACGGTGATGGGAAAGCTGTAGTCGGCGGTCAGCGTGCGGTCGCCGGAGAGATAGCGGTAAGGCTCGTCGATCACCTCACCGTCCACCGTCAGAGTCCACGTGTCAAAGTCGATGTCCACCACCTGGCCCTCGACCGCGATGACCCGCTTCACAATCGGACGGTTGTAGTGAGGCGCGGAAATTTTGTGTACAATGACAATGTCGCCCGGCACCGGCTCGTAGAATAAATCCGAGACGGCCAGATATTGCCCGTCGGCCAGCGTGTGGTCCATCGACTGCCCATCGACAATGTTCAGCCGTACCACAAACGCGAACAGAAGCATGATCGTCACCGAGACGACTCCAAGCATTTCAATCAGCTCGTATACATCCCCCAGGCGGTCCCGCAGCGTGCGCTTCGGCTTTCCCGCCTCCGGTATCGTTTGTTTGTTGTCCATGCGGCACCTCTTTTTTGGGGCAGATTTGCACTGCACCTTGTTCCTGTTCTTATTTGAAAGTTTTTGAGGAGGGTGTAGTTACGCGCAGCGTAAACTA
>JBJFGC010000103.1:0-4641 GCA_051892315.1 Eubacteriales bacterium | reverse complement strand
AAAATCCCCCATTCCCCCCTTGACAACCCCATAGTACCTGTGATAAAATAAAAGAAACCTGCGGCTGAAGCCGTGGGGGGACACTTGGAGGTGTCCGTGAAGCGCGGGAAGGACTGCGCTTTTCGCGGCATCTTTTTTTGTTGGAAAGACGGGCGCGAGATTTTTGAACTTTTGAGGTGTTTGTAAAATGAAGGAACAAATCCAAATGAAAAACGGGAATACCCTGCGGAAGCTCACATTTTCCGCTATGTTTCTCGCCCTTGCTCTTGTCCTGCCGTTTCTGACCGGCCATATTCCGCAGATCGGACAGCTTTTGTCTCCTATGCACCTGCCTGCTTTCCTTTGCGGATTTCTTTGCGGCCCTGTGTGGGGCGCGGCGGTCGGGTTTGTCGCACCGCTGCTCCGGTTTCTGCTGTTCTCCATGCCGCCGGTCATGACCGCAATTCCGATGGCCTTTGAGCTTGCGGCCTACGCCGCCGTCTCCGGGATCCTGTACCGCGTGTTCCTCAAAGCCTTCGCCGGGAAACGGATGCCCGCCCTCTATACGGCCCTTGTCGCCGCCATGATCGCCGGACGTGTCGTCAATGCCCTCGTAAAGGCCGTTGTCCTCGGCCTTGCCGGTACCGAATTCTCCATCGTCCTTGTTTTCCTTGAGCTGTTTACCGGAACCTGGGCCGGCATCCTCGTCCAGCTCCTCCTCGTCCCGCCGCTGGTCGCTGTCCTGGAACGCTTCCTCCGAGCACGGAGCTGAACGTATCTCCATATCTCTCCTGAATTTCTTCTCTTTTCATAAAGAATTCATGATTTTGGTATTGAATTCTTCCCGAAATGTGGTATACTATGTTCGTATGCAATACAAATTCCCCATACGAAAGGATTTTTGATCATGAAAAAGGAAAACGATTCCCTCGGCACCCTGAAGGGGATATTCATCGCTGTCGGTGCCATCGTAAGCATCGCCGCGCTTGTGGTTGTAGTATACACCATTTTCAAAAAGTATTTCAAAGTTACGTTTGAATGCGACGGCTGCGACGCCTGCGACGGTTTCGAAGACGACGACTCCTACTGCGAACCTCTTTGCTGCTGCGGTGATGCAGACGAAGATGACGACGCTTACGCAGACGCAGATACGGACGAAGAATAAGTTCTATTTTCCCCCCTTCGGCAGCAAAAAGGACGCTCTCTGCAGCGTCCTTTTCTGGTTTCTTCTCTCTTCGGGGAGACGCCCCGACCCGGATCCTCAGAAATTTTCATAGTATTAAAAAAATAGATGTTTTCAGCGGGAGAAGTTTGTGTTATAATAAGGAGCGAAAACCTGATTTTATAAAAAGTTTGAAAACGAAAGGGAATGGGAAAGAACTATGGGCGGATTTTTTGCTGCGGCGTCAAAGGAAGATTGCGTGTTTGATCTGTTTTTCGGGGTGGATTATCACTCGCACCTTGGAACGAGACGTGCGGGACTGGCGGTGTACAGCGACGAAACGGGATTTGATAAGGCGATTCACGATATCGAAAACGCACCGTTCCGGACGAAATTCACGACAGAGTCGAATACCATGCACGGGACACTTGGCATCGGGTGCATCTCCGACTACGAGGCGCAGCCCATTCTCGTCCGCTCGCATCACGGCACGTTTGCCATCACAACGGTCGGAAAGATCAACAACGCGGACGAGATTGTCAATACCATCATCCAGGGCAACACGCACTTTTTTGAGATGCGCAACGGGGAAATCAACCAGACCGAGCTGGCGGCGGCCATCATCAACCAGAAGGAGAACTTCATCGACGGCATCCGGTATGTGCAGGAAATCGTGGACGGCTCGCTGAGTATGCTGATTCTGACGCCGAAGGGGATTTACGCGGCGCGCGACCGCCTCGGCCGGACACCCATCGTCTTCGGCAAAAAGGACGAGGGGTTCTGCGCCAGCTTCGAGAGCTTCGCGTACCTCAACCTGGGCTACAGCGACTACCGGGCACTGGGGCCGGGCGAAATCGCCGTCATGACGCCGGAAGGGGTGCAGACCCTTGTCGGGCCGGGAAAAGATATGAAAATCTGCGCGTTCCTGTGGGTCTACTACGGCTACCCGTCCTCGTCCTATGAGGGGACAAGCGTGGAAACGATGCGCTATCACTGCGGCCGCCATCTGGCGGTACGGGACCGCGGGGATGAACGTGTGAAACCGGACATTGCTGCGGGAGTGCCGGATTCCGGCATCGCGCACGCCATCGGCTACGCGAATGAGTCGGGGATTCCTTTCTCCCGCCCGTTCGTGAAGTACACTCCTACGTGGCCGCGCTCGTTCACCCCGACACAGCAGAGCCGCCGGAACCTGATTGCAAAGATGAAGCTCATTCCCATCCATGATTTGATTGACGGCAAAAGTCTGCTCCTGATTGATGACTCGATTGTACGCGGCACGCAGCTGCGCGAGACGACCGAATTCCTCTACACCAGCGGCGCACGCGAGGTCCACATCCGCACCGGCTGTCCGCCGATTCTCTACGGCTGCCGCTATCTGAATTTCTCCCGCTCAAACTCCGAAATGGAACTGATCACCCGCCGCGTGATTCGGGAGCTGGAGGGCTGTGACCCCGACGAGGAAACCCTCCGTCAGTACGCGGATCCCGACAGCGAAAAATACCAGACAATGGTCGAAAAAGTCCGCGAAAAACTCCATTTCACCACCCTCCGCTACTGCCGTCTTGACGACATGCTCGACTCCATCGGCATTGACCCCGCGAAGGTTTGTACGTACTGCTGGAACGGGGTCGAGTGAATGGACCTTCGGCTTTGCCGCTGCATTTCCAAAAAAAGCGCACTTTTTTGGGGGACCTTTCAGAAAAAGGGCCCCCGGTTTTCTTTTACGCGTTTTCCGCGCGGAAGTCCGGCTTCAGGGGCCTCTGCTTTGATGCACGTGCGTCCTGCAAGAAAAATCAAATATTTTTTAACAAATGACTTGACAATTTGCATAAATTCATATATAATATAAAAATCAATTATGTGCTTTTTTAATTATTCAAATTAAACCGGAGGAGAAAACTCATGAAAAAACGAGCGCTTGCCTTGCTTCTTGCCTGCATGATGCTGCTCCTGAATCTCGCTGCATGTTCGGAAAACGCGGTCGAGACGGAGCGTACAGCGAACGAAACCGTTCCATCGTCCGAACCGTCGGTCGACACGGAAACGGAACCGGAAGAGGAGACGGAGCTGCAGCCCAACATTCCGTCGCTGGATTTCGGGGGAAGAACCTTTACGTTCCTTACCTCCGGCATCAACGATACCAACGGCGTTGACTGGGAAACGTACGACATCTGGGTGGAAACGCTGAACGGGGACGTCATCAACGACGCGGTCTTCGACCGGAACCTCTACCTTGAGGACGCCTATAACGTAAAAATTGCCGAATATAAGACCAATACCACCACGCTCGGGGAAATCCAGACCGAGGTCAAGGCTGCTTCCGGCGCCTTTGACGCGGCCATGACCCATATCGAAAACGGCGCGAACCTGGCCCAGAGCGGCAGCCTGCTTGACCTGTACGACATCGATTACATCGATACCGACCAGCCGTGGTGGGACGGACGCGCGGTAGAGGACCTGGAGGTTCTGAACAGTCTCTACTTTGCGACCGGCGATATCACCGTCATCGATAACGACGCAACCTGGGTTCTCATGTTCAATAAGCAGATGCACGAGGACCTCCAGATGGAGAACCTTTACGATATGGTCCGCGAGGACCGGTGGACGTTTGACGTCTTCTATGACCTCGCCGCACAGGGCTCCATGGACATGAACGGCGACGGCACGCTGAAGTGGAAGGACGACCAGTTCGGCTTCCTCACCTCCGGCGACTCCGCGTACGGCCTGATGTACGCCTCCGGTGAAAAGCTTGTCCTCCGTGATCCGGAAAATGTGTTCGTGGGACTTTCGGACATCGAACGTCTCTCCGGCGTTGTGGAGAAGGCGGCGAAAATCATGGGCGATAAGTCCATCACTTTCCAGACGGGTTACGAGGGCTCCGGCTCGAGCGACCTGCGCATCATCTTTGAGGAAGGCCGCGGCCTGTTCTTCGGCGAGGTTATGCAGTGCATCATCCGTATGAGAGAAAGCGAAACGCAGTTCGGTCTGATTCCGTGGCCGAAGTACGACGAGGGACAGAGCGAATACTATAACTGGATCCATACCTCCGCCGGCCGCGGCGTGGTCATTCCCGCCAGCCAGACCGACTATGAATTCGTCGGAGCCATCGTGGAGGCTACGGCGGCCAAGTCCATGTACACGGTCACTCCCGCCTACTACGATGTTGCTCTGACCTACAAATACATGCGCGACACCGAATCCGCGGAAATGCTCGACATTATTCTCGACAGCCGTATCTACGACTTGGGCCGAATCTACAACTTTGGCGCTCTTTCGACCAACATTGCCACCATCATCAACAACGGCAGCGGCGGCCTTGCCTCCACCTGGGCAAAGATGGAACGCGCCTTTGAAAAAATCATGACCAAAACGGCCGACAAGTTCGCAGAACTGGAAGACCGCGGCTGATTCGTTCCGAATTTAACAAATCTGATTTGATTGAGGTGGAGGGGATTCGCGGGGGAAACTTTTTTGAAAAAAAGCTTTCCCCCGCACCC
>JBJFGC010000102.1:0-4649 GCA_051892315.1 Eubacteriales bacterium | reverse complement strand
CCGATTTTTTTCTTTTTCTTCCGATATTTACGGCAAAATTCTTTACATTGCCTGCGGAGAATGCTAAAATATACAGGAAAGTGATTTTGAAATAGCCCCAACCAGGAGAGCGCAATGGAAAAGAAACGTTATAAAATCTCGGTTATTACCCTCGGCTGCCGCGTCAATCAGTATGAATCCCTCTCCTTCACAGAAGGCCTCCGGAAGCACGGCATCGATGTCGTGAAGCCCGGTGAACCCTGCGACGCCGCCATCGTTAATACCTGCACCGTGACCGCCGAAAGCGACCGCAAGTCCCGCCAGATGATTCGACGCGCGGCCTCGTTCGCTGACCACGTGATTGTCACGGGCTGCTTTGCCCAGATTGCCGCGGATGCCGCGTCTGCGATTGACGATCGGGTCGTCTACGTTTGCGGCAACGACGGTAAGGCTTCCCTCGCGGACACCGTTTACGAAATCCTCACCGGAACCTACGGCGGCGATAAGACGAACATCAGCGGAGAGCAGCCGGACAGCTACGGCACGGTGGAAATGACCACTTCCGTTCCCGAACGCAGCCGCTCATTCATCAAAATCGAAGACGGCTGCGAAAACCGCTGCAGCTACTGCATCATCCCGCAGGCACGCGGGCCGGTCCGCTCCAAACGTCCGGAAACCGTCCTCGCGGAGGCGAAACGCCTGGCCGAGGCCGGATGCCCGGAGGTCATTCTCACCGGCATCGAAACCGCGTCGTACGGAATGGATTTTGAAGGACGGCAGCCGTACGGACACCGCCTTGCGGAGCTGATCGGCGAAATTGACCAACAGGCCGACGGTGTCCGGCGGATCGGTCTCGGCTCCCTTGAGCCGACGGTTCTGAGCGACTTTTTTGTCGACACTCTGGCAGGTCTTCCGAAGGTTCTTCCGCATTTTCACCTGTCCATCCAGAGCGGATGCAGCCGCACCCTCGCCGGCATGAAGCGGCGTTACAACGCGGACATGGCAATGGCGGCAATGGAACGGATGCGGCGTGCCATTCCGGACGTCACCTTCTCCGCAGACATCATCGTCGGTTTTCCAGGGGAAACGGAAGAAGACTTCGCCGAAACCATCGCATTCTGCCGCGCGGCGCGTTTCCTGCACCTGCACATTTTCCCCTATTCCCGCCGCTCCGGAACAGAAGCCGCAAACCGTCCGGATCAAATTTCGGAACCGGAAAAGCACGCCCGCGCTTCCCGTCTTGAAGCCGTCGGACGCGAAATCAAGCAAACCCTTCTTGACGAGTACGTAGAAAAACACCGCCGTTCTCCCGTATACCTTCTTGTGGAAAAATGCGAAAACCAGACCGCCGTCGGCCACAGCGAACACTATGTTGAAGTCCACCTGCCAGATCAACACTCTCGCGCCGGCCGGATTCTCCCGGTCCTGCTGACATCCCATAACGGGGAGCTGTGTTTTGGAGAAGAAATGCAGGGAGAGGCTTTTTGAAAAAGCCTCTCCCAACTCTGTTTGCACAATCTTCAAATTTCCCACACACGTTCTTTTACTCCAAAATTTTCCCCACTTTGTACTTGGTCTGGGGAGAATCGCTGGTTTTCAGGATTTCGACACTGCTTTCAGGGCCATACAGTTCTTTCAGCTTCAGAAGGTGGGTGACGAAAAGAAAACCGCAGCCGATGGAGGAGAGATAGTTTAAGATATGGTACATACCTTCCGCGCCTTCGTCGTAAGCGGTGGTCTGAAAGGTTTCGTTCATCAGAAGGAGTGAGGAGGGTTCCATGTCGTCGATGATACGCGCGAGAGCCGCGACCTCCTCCTCGAACCGTCCAGCCGAGGACAGCGGAACCAGCTCTCCCTCCGCTGCTGCGAATGCAGTGAAAATCCGGCGCCGGACGCTGATGACCGCCGACGTACACGGAATCGGAAGGCCGCACTGGGCCAAAAGCACTGCCGTCCCGACCGAGCGAAGGTAGACGGTCTTTCCGCTGTTGTTCTTTCCCGTGACAAGGATACCGGACGTTTCTCCGCCGCCGCTCCGGAAGTATACGTCGTTCGGCACGACGGACAGAACGCTCATGCTCTCGGTCAGGAGCAGAACGTCCGACAAGTCCTTGATATCGATGAGGTTTTCCTCAGCGCCATGGAACGTGGGATAAACGTACTTCACGTTCCGTTCATCAAACCGGTGCAAGTACTCCAAAGCAGCCTTGTAAAAATACAGCTCGTTTTCCAGAGCGGAAAACCGGTCAAGCAGCACACGCAGGTATGTGGTCAGATAACGATCCGTTTCCTGCACCGCCCGGGCCGCCGTCTCAAACGCCAGATCCGAATCCATTCCCTCCACACGTACGCTTCGCTTCGGTTCGTCCGGTGCGGATGCGGAAAGAGACGGAGCGGGCTTTTTTTCCTTCTCCCGGTCAAAGAAACCCAGCCAGGGAGCTTTTTGTTTTTTCTGCGGCTTTTCGTAAGTGTTCACATAACGGAAATCGCGCAGGAAATACGGGGCGGCCCGCAGTTCCGGGTCAAGCTGGAATTCCACGTCGTAGGTGTGTGCGCTCGCCAGCCCTTTTTCGACCTTTTCAAGAAACACCCCGAGTTCCACAGCCGGGCGGCTGAGAGACAGGGCAAATGCCGCTTCCCGTACCTCGCCGAGCCAACCGTCCACACAACCAAACATATTCAGCGTCTCATAAATGCCATGAACGTGCAGCGTCACCGTCCGGAGAAAGTGAGTGGTCTGGATCAGATTTTCCCGCGCCGCCCAGAGAACCGCACTTTTGTCCTGTGGATTCACGCGGCGGGTGGAATACAGGCGTGACCGTTCGGAATCCCACGCGTTTTTCGTCGCAAGGATGCGCCGAATCAGCTCAATGAGCTTTTCCAGCATCTGCGGAACCCGCGCGAAATCCCGCAGAACCGCCGTCCGACTCTGAATTTCGTCCGGATCGGTACACGGGGTCAGCAAAACGTTCAGAAATGCCTCGCGGATGGCGGTGTCCGGACAAATGGTACGAAAAGCACGGTCCACCTGCAAATCGACGATGACCTTCTTTCCGGCGTCCCGGACTTCCCTGGTCAGCACGCCGCGTTCCTTCTGCCATAAAAGACTCGGTTTTCGTTCAGCCATGATGTCCTCCGGTCCGTCTCTGGCGCAGGGAATCCTGATCCAGATGATATTTTTCGAGAATGTCCGCCGCAAACGACGAGGAGGTCGCGCCAACACGCCGGATTTTGTACGTCCGACGATTTTCGTCCGTCTCGTCAATCACAGCAGCAAGGGTTGGAATCCGGTCTCCGGTCAGCGCGTGAATGTGCGTGACAAACATGCCGAAGACGCCGCGTTCATACATCCGGTCGGCAAGGCGGCGGGAATACTGTTCACTTTTCTGCTCATCGGTACCGGAGTAGGTTTCGTTAAAGAGGACAAAGGTGTCCTCGCTTGTTTTTTCGATGATCTCCTCCGCGCGGTTGGCCTCGTTGACAAAGCGGCCGCTGTTTTCAAAACTCTCGTTGGCCGGGAAATGGGTGTACACCGCCGTGAAGGGATAGAGCCGTGCGGAAGACGCGGCAACCGGACAGCCGGCAAGGAAAAAGAGGACCGCCAACCCGCAGGCCCGAAGAAACGTGGTTTTGCCGCCGCCGTTCGCGCCGGTAACAATGTAGAAGGAAAGCCGTTCCCCATTGACCTCAGACGCCATCAGAAGGTCATTCGGGACCACTTCGTCTCCGCGAAGGCCGCGTTTGGCCAGCGACACGTCGACAATGCCGTTCAGGACGACCTCGCGGCGGCCGGAAACCGTTGGATAAGTGAGCGGATAGCCGGCCTCGGACAGCCGCTGGAAATACGCAGCGGTATCGAGCAGAAAACTGATTTCCTCCGCATAAGCAAACGTCAGATGGAGGTCGTTGTCTCCACTTAGGAAAGCGCCGGCGTAACGGTCATAAAACTGCTCACACGCGGCATGGAAACCGGAATAAACGCCGGCGTACGCGGCAGCGACGGATTCGCCGGCAGACAGCATAGCCTTTCGGTTTGGGATGGCATCGGGAACGCCCATCTCGCAAAACATCCGCTCGAGCTTTTCCCGGAACATTTCTCCGCCCTCTGAGGCGGTAATTTCGTTTCCGTGGATGGTATAGAGAAGCTCGGGGCGGCGATGCGCCATGCGTTCGGCACACTCATCCTCCGCCTGACGGAAGCGTTCCTCTGCGCAGAGTGCGGCAAAGTACGTGCCCACCTCGCCCGCACGTCCGCTGTACACCGCCAGCTCTGCGAACGCTTTCGCCAGTGCAAGGTAATGCTGGATGGACGGCAGAAACAGCATCGTCTGCACGGTACGGCTTTCGGCGCGGTCGTGCAGGCCTACGAGGCGGCCAAGGGCGGCAATCTGTTCTCCGAGCGCCTTCAGCTTTTCCCGAAATTCCGCGTCGGCGAGAAGGAGGCGGAACAGGCCCTGTCTCTGCGAAATTTCCGCACCGCTGCAAGGCTTCCGGAGGTAAGCAAGTGTGGTGTTCTTCAGCTCCCCCGTCAGCATCAGGTCGTCAAAGACGTTTTCGGGAATGGTGTCCGCGGCTTCTGCAGCGCCGCAAAGCGGTTCCTTCCATAAAAACGACGGATAACTCATACTCTCCCCTTTCCAGTTTACTTAATTTTACATGAAATTTTCGTC
>JBJFGC010000101.1:0-4664 GCA_051892315.1 Eubacteriales bacterium | reverse complement strand
ATTATTTTGACTTTGTGACGTACTTTCATGAGCTGCTCGAAGACAACCATATTCTGAGAATTCCTCATGACGACGGCGAGAACGAGCAAAGCGGCGTCGACCGTGATTCCTATACCGTGTCCGAAACCGGACGCCTGATTGCCAAGGGCCTTGCCGACGACCTTCTTCTCGCGGCGGTTCGCGAAAAAAGCTACATCAGCGCAATGCGTCATTTATCACTGGAAAAAAGAGGAGCCGTGATCAACCACGACATCGAACCGAACGGAGATGGGAGCTATAACTTTCACTGCTCCATCAAGGACTGCGAGGGGCTGGCGTTTGATTTGACGCTCCGCGCTGACTCCTACATGCAGGCCTCCCGCATGCGGATGAATTTTGAGGACAAGCCCGACGTCGTTTACCGCGGACTGGTTGCGCTTGTCACCGGAAATGTGAATTATCTTTTTGAAAAATAAAATCGGTAGTTTCGCCGATTTGCAGGTCGGATTGAACCGGAATGTGGTGAAATTTATCGGATTGTGTAAAAAGAACCTGCATTTTTTACTTAAAAATGTTAAAAAAATTTTGTGTAACTATTGACAAGTTCGTGATTTGTGATATAATTATATTTAGAGAAAACCTATAATTCTTTTTCGGAGTACTCCAGTGCCAATGGAAAGTGGATTGCGCGAGTTGCTTGAAGGGGTGCAAAAGGGAGACACGGATGCGTTTGAACGTTTGGCGGAAAAATACCATTCGCTGACGGAAAGCGCGGTGCGCCGTTTTGCGTCTTCCTTCGGAATTTCGGGGGAATCCGGTCGTGGGGACAATGTATACGATGCGGATGACCTGCGGCAGTGCGCGGCCATGGCGCTGTACCGTGCAGCGGTTACGTATCGTCCCGACGAGGAGGGCCGCGAGGTCAGTTTCGGCCTTTACGCCAAGATTTGCGTCAACAACGCAATCATTTCCGAACTGCGCAAGTATCGCCGCGATCGGAAAAAGCGCGCGCTGCGTTCGGCTGAGAATGCGGACGCGATGGAAGACACGGCGGAAGGACGGAAACGGCGGGATGCGGGAAGGCCGAGCGGCGAAGACCCGTTGTATCGCCTTTTGGCGGAAGAGAGTATGCGGGAAACCCTGGAACGCGTTCGTTCCGCGCTCTCCGGCTACGAAAAAGAAATATTTGAATGTTATATTGTTGGCAAGTCCGTTACGGAAATCGCTGAAAGACTTGGGAAAGATAAAAAGTCTGTCAGCAACGCTTTGTATCGTGTGAAAGTTAAGATAAGAGGACTTCTGAAAATTTAATACTCTGTATTTTAAACCCTGCGGGGATTTAGAATAAATACGCCCGAATAGCTTAACTCAAGAGCGTTGTTATCAAAGGTGACGGTGAGAGTCCGCCGAGGGCAGAAATTCTTCAACCAATTTTTAAAAGCGAGGAACAAAAGATGTACGAGGACAAGACCTTAAAGTGCAAGGAATGCGGCAATGAATTCGTATTCACGGCAGGAGAACAGGAATTCTACGCAGAAAAGGGATTCCAGAACGAACCCCAGAGATGCAAGGCGTGCCGCGACAAGAGAAAGAACGCGACCCGCGAAGGCAAGGAAAGAGAAATGTTCACGACCGTTTGCGCACAGTGCGGCGGGGAAGCAAGAGTTCCCTTCCAGCCCAGCAACGATCGTCCGGTTTACTGCTCCGCTTGCTTCGCAGCAATGAAGCAGCAGTAAGTATGCCTGAAAGGCTTCTTCACTGAAGTCCTGCTACTGAGTTTCCGATTACTCACGGTGTGCGCATAGTACGCTCATCGGATGCGTACACGGAATAACATAAACTCAATACAGACAGAGGCACTGCGATGTGCCTCTTTTTGTGTTGCTCGAACCGCAACCTTTCCAAAAACTTTTTTCGTTATTTGTTGAAGAATGCTCTATACAAAACGCGGGAAATGTGCTATAATTAACGTGTATAGTTATATGATGTAGATTTATGTCCTGATTCAGGCGGCATTTTTCCGCTTTTTCGGGTATCTTTACCGATGGAGAAATCAGATTCATGATGGATGAAAAGCAAAAGAAAAAATCCAATGGGGAGCGACGGCCCGTCAGACGACGGCCTCCGCGTGAAGCCGAGCGGCGTGAGAACGTTGTGGTCGGCCGGAACGCGGTGCGGGAACTGCTGGCGTCGGAAACGCCTGTGGATAAAATTCTTGTTTCCGGAAGGGAAGGCTCCGTGGTCGCGCTCATTGCCGCGGCAAGAGAACGCCGCATTCCGGTCATCGATACCGACGCAGCGGCGTTGGACCGTCTCTCCGGCGGAGAAAATCATCAGGGAATTGCCGCGTACGTCGCGGAGAAGGAATATTCCACGATAGAGGAAATTCTCGAAACCGCCGCAGAGCGCGGGGAGAAGCCCTTGCTCGTGGTGTGCGATGGAATTGAGGATCCGCATAACCTCGGCGCGGTGATCCGCTGTGCCGAATGTGCGGGCGCTCATGGTGTGATTCTTCCCGAACGGCGTGCATGCGGCCTGACGCCGGCGGTGTCCAAGGCTTCGGCAGGCGCGATTCTGCACATGAAAATCGCGCGGGTCGGCAACATCGCGCAGACCATTGAGAAGCTGAAAGACAGCGGCATCTGGACCTTTGCGGCGGAAGCCGGCGGCATGGATTTTTATGAGGCGGATTTTGACGTGCCATGCGCGATTGTGCTCGGCGGCGAGGACAGCGGCGTCAGCCGCCTGGTGCGTGAACGCTGCGATTTCACCATTTCCATTCCCATGTACGGACATGTGAACTCGCTGAACGTTTCCACCGCCGCCTCCGTTTTGCTTTGCCGCGCCGCGCGAATGCAAAGAACGGGAAAATAAACTTCCGCTTTTTTGAGGTATTCACGCCTCATGGTTCCCAGAACAGGAAAGGAAAGACCGGTGCGCTGCGGCGGTCAACGTACTTATTATGGCGAAAAACAAGAAAAAGAAAAAAGAAACTTCCGGTGACGTTTTGTTCGGCCGGCTCGGACGTTCGGTCAAAAAGAATGTCCATACCGACGAAGACGACGAATTTCTCGCGGACGAAGCGTATCATCCGGAGAACGAGGAACCGACGGCACAGGAGGCAGATTACGATTCCATCGACGTCAGCGGCGGAGCGGAATCCGACAGCGATTTGGATATCAATGAACTGCTGCGCAAGTATATGCCGGAATACTCCGACGAGGAGGAACCGGACAAAGGTGCGGGTGTTCTGTCGCGTCTGAAACAGACGAACGCAGAAGCAGGATCGGAAATCGAACCGGACAGCGCGGATGATAAGCTGATTTCTGCGCTGGATTCGGCCTTTTCCCATGTGAGCGCGGAAAAGGAGGAGGACGAACTGCCAGAGCTGAAGCTGCCGGAGGAGCCGCTCGACGAACCGCCGGAGGAAGAAGTGCGGAAAAAGCCCGCTTTCCCGTCCGACGGAACGGGACTTTTCGGCAGAAAGCATGCGGACGGTGAGCTGATTCAGGAGTATGAGCTTGACGGTGCGGAAGACGCCGAAATGGCGGAACTTACGGATCTGGAGCTTCCGGAAGCGGATTCCGCGGTGATGGAAATGCAGCAGGAGGCGGCGCCGGCGAAAAATCCTCCCAAAATAAAATTCGGGTTCGGCTCTCGCAAAAAGAAACGGGACAAGCCCGTGCCGACGGAGGAACCAGCTGCCATTGACGGGGAAGAACTCCTTGACGAGCCGGAAGCTTCCGTGCAGCTGGAGGAGCTGTCGATGCCGGAGGAAGACCTGAAGCCGGAGGAGCTTCTGACTTCAGAGGATACCCTGGAATCGGAGGAGCATGCGGCAGAAGACCTTCCGGAACCGGAGAAATCCGATGAGGCAGCGGAAGAAGAAACGCCCGAAGAGGAAACGCCCGAAGCGGCCGAACCGGTGACCGAAATCCGCCTTGAGCCGGACGACGACGGTTCCAAGGAGGAGGCATCCGTTGAACCGGAGGAGCAAACGGTCGAGGAAGACGAGGAGTTGGACGACCCGATCGATTCGACGGACATGAATCTGATGATTGCGTTCGGGCTGGACGGGAAGGGCGACAAAAAAGCGCACCGTGCGAAGGAATTCGGCGACCGTCTGGAAGCGAAGCAGACTTTGCGGGAATCCAAAAAGGTCAAGCTCGACCGTCCGGAATTTGTGGACAAGACGCAGACGCCGAAAATCCGGAAGGAATTCAAAAACCGCGCGGTTGCTCTGTGGGTGAAGTTGGGGCTGTGCGTGATTTTTACGGTCCTTCTTATGCTGTTTGAAAACATTGAGTCGCTGTCCAAGCTGTTTACCGGAACGACCAGGCAGTTCGGCGGCGTGTTTGATCCCGCCGTTTACCCGACGGTTTACATTATGGTCAGCCTGCAGCTGATGCTGCTCGCGTGTCTCTGCGCATACGAACAGATTGCAGCCGGCTTCAAGTACCTGTTCCGCGGCGTGCCGAAGCCGGAGACGATGTTGTCCGTGATGACGGTGGTCGGTATTCTGTATTCGGTCATTCTCGTGCGTGTGAGCAGCGGGGAACCCGTGATGTTCAACTTTATCGTTGCGCTGACGGCGGTCTTTACCCTCATTTACGCCATCTACAACAACAAGCGGGAGATGCTCAACTTCCGTATTGTGGCCAACAAAAAGCCGAAGCACATCATGC
>JBJFGC010000100.1:0-4682 GCA_051892315.1 Eubacteriales bacterium | reverse complement strand
AGCTGCGCGGCGGGGAATCCGGCGGTTCCTCTGGTGCTCCTTCGGTTTCGCAGGGAGAGATTCTGTCTCACCTTCCGGAGGTGGTGGCCATGCTGAAGCCCCTCATGGGGGACAGCGGTTCCGCAGAACGGAAATCGGAAGAGGCAGAGACAGAAAACGTCAGTTCTGACGCGCCGTCGGCTGCTTCTTCCGAAACCGTAGGCGGAGATGGCGCGGCCAGGGCTGTGTCTGCCCTGACGTCCAAAAAATACGACAAATCCCGCGCACAGAAACTCATGGCGGCACTGAAACCGTATCTGAACCCCAGCCGATGCGAAATTATCGACAAATGTGTTTCCGTTATGCAGATTACCGATGTGGTGGAAGCCCTCCAGGGAATTGAGGGAATCGCACGGCCGAAAACGTGACGGAAAATCTCAGCAGGAAGGAGGCTGAGGACCATCTATACGCGCAATTATGGAAAACAAAATCAGATTGGTATGCGGTACAGCCCGCCGCCGGGCTACGACGGAAACGCGTTTTCTGCTTCTCCGCGCATGAAGATGCACGAAGCGGAGGACGAAGTGACCCGTCTGCCTCACCGAAGCCAACCGCAGCTTTTTGCGGAAGCAGAAAGGCTTGAGGACGACAATTCCGCCGACCGTGTCCCACCGGCCACAGAGTCGGAAGAATGCCTGACCGATGCAGAAGCGGCCGACGCAGAACCGGAGAATGCGGAATCGGAGAATCATGCGGAAGGGGACGGAAAAGGCGAAACAGCGTCCGGAGAGAACCTTCTTCCGGTCGGTGCGGAGCCGTGTCCGCCGCAGGAGTCAGCCTTCGGGGGAAGCATTCAGGCACTGGAAAACTTATTCCGGCACCTGCGCGGAAAATTCGGGCGGGAAGAACTGATCCTTATCCTTGTCATGCTGCTCGTCGCGTCGGAGGGAGTAAGTATTGAACTGCTGCTCCTTGCGCTCCTCCTCGCCGCCGGCTGAAACGAAAAAGCGAAGCAGGTCCGCGAGAATTGGATCAACTGACCGATAGGGGTCACGGTACTTAAAGCCGGGGATTTCATGCGTCGATGGGGGATTAAGGGTAAGAAAAAGGGTCAGCGTCCGGGTTCTGTAATCCATCGTGACGGAGGTTTCCATTCCGGCGAGACAGGCGAGAGCGGCGGCTGAGGACAGCAGGAGATTTCTTGGCGTGTCTGCATTGGAGGAAAAGTCGGCCAGCGCGGTCAGCGTGCCGCAGTCGTTTCGGGCGCCGGCGCTGGGATATACCACCGTCGAGATATAGACATCCATGGACAGCGGCGCGTGATTTTCCGGTACGGCAAAGGGCAACATTTCCAGCGTAATGCTATGGTTTTCCGAAACCGACATCAGAACAAGGAGCACGGATGCCAGAATATGAACATAAAGCTCCGCAGACAGTTTGAGAATCCGCAGGCTGCGGTCGGGCTTGTAGGAACGGTCGGTGATGACGGTGTGGAGAAACAGCGGCGTTTCCTGAAGCCGTTCTATGACGAGTTCCGTGATCTGAAATACATCGCAGAGACCTTTTTCGCATTTCATCACTGAGGGAAAAAGGGTAGGGAAATGCCGCAGGGTGAGAATGGCCTCCGGCGTCAGAAAATTGACAGGGCGTTCCGCGCTGCCGGAGAGGAGCAGAAGTTCACGGACGATTTGTGCCGTGGTGCAGGAATAGGTCGGCGAAAGCGGCGACATCAGAAAGGGCAGGGCGTTTGCGCTTTCCACCAAAAAGACCAGATTGAGCAAGGTGCCGTCCGAGGTGTTCTTTTCGCAGAAGGCATAATGGAACGCAGCAAAGCCGAAAACGGAAAAGACGACCGAGAAAATCGCACAGGGGTCGGCCGGACTGGCCGGATCCGGAGACAGAGCGCAGTATTCGATCAACCGCTTCCGGTCCCCCCGCCGAAGCGAATCGAAAAAACGATGCTCCAGCTCCGGAAGGGGATACCGGTTCAGCTCTTCCTGGAGGATTGGATCTCGCGCTGAAACGTGACGCAGCTGCGCCTCTTTTGTAAAGATCAGACAGAAGGAATGGGACATCGCTCAGTACCAGGGGCGGACCGCGCCGCCGTTTTCGTCGATATACCACGAATCGTCGACGAGCGGCGCGGTCTCGTTATCTTCCGGTGTTTCATCGACGGGGAGGGGTTCCTCCTCCTTTTCTTTTTCCTCTTCCGCAATGCCGACGGCATACGGATTGGATTCCGGCTCCGCATGCGCGGAAGAAACGGTTTCCGCAGGTTCTTCCTCCGGTTCCACGGGAAGCCGCTCGCTGCTGTAGTTCAGCGAAGAGGGCAGAATCGGCTCTGTGAAGCAGATGTTGGTAATATCGCTGTCCATCAATGCCTGATACTGCGCCGCGAGAAGGTCGGCGTCTGCGGTGGAGAGAAGAACGCGCATATTGTAAATGCTGAAGCTGCCGTACAGAGAAGTGACATTCTGCGAGGTCTTTGCGTACATTTCGTCAGGGGTAACCACCTCGTCGGAGGTCATATCAATGCCCATAAAGTCCGCAGCGGACGCGATGGTCTGAATGTCCCGCGCGTTGGAAAAGTCGAGAAAAATGTCATCGGGGACAAGCATCCCAAGCTCGCACGATCCGGCGGTCCGTTCCGCGCAGGTTGTCAGATAGGAGACGATTTCCTCGGCAGGAATCTCTTCCTCCTCTGCATCCGGAAAGGCACCGACGATCAGAATTTCATCTACGCCGAAGGAGGCCAGCTCGGCAAACAGGGTTCCGTCCACCAGTGCGTCGGTCCCCTCTTCCAGCTGACCGAAGGAGGTCTCTATTACGGCGCACAAATAAAGATTTTTGGATTTGGCTGCGGTGAGCGCGGCGCGAACGAGGGTTAAAGTTTCGTCGTTTTCCGGCGCCGGAAGCCGCAGAAGGGAACAGAGGGCCGGGGAGGTATAGAGAAGGCTGCCCTCCGCACCGTACAAATCGACAAGAATGGTGTCATAGTGTTCCGCAAGGGTGTTGACGGCGGCGACCGCCTCATCCTCGGTCCGACAGTTCCGCAGCGCGAGACCGGAGGCCGACAGGGACCGCTGGGATGCTGTACTTTCGGAACGCTGCGGACGGGAGGTGATCTGTTCCTGCGCCGGCTCGGACGTATGGCGCACTGCTTCTGCGTCGGCGACCTTTTTCTGAAGGTAGTTGCCGAGGAGAATCGAGGCAAAGGTAATAACCGCGGCGGCCAGAATGACAAAAAGAATGCGGAACATGATCTTTTTGACCCGGGCGCTGCCGGAATAAGAACGTCTGTAGTGTCTCAAAATTTAGTCTTTCGTATCCGCAAGGGTGAAAATCGAATAATTTTTCAGTTCGTCTGTGGCCGAGACGGAAAGGCCTTCGGCATATTTTTCAAGTGCGAGATTGTATTGCCCGTCAATGTATTCCTCACAGAGATCGTCGAAGTGGGCTTTGATATAGGCGGGATCCTTTTCGTAGCGTTTGATGATGCTGTAACCTGCTGCGCTTTCCACGATTCCGCTGATTTCACCGATTGCCAGGTCAAAGGCAGCGTCTTCGAAGCTCCGATGGAGGTGTCCGCGCGCAAAATAATACCCGTCGCTGTTGTTGAACATAAACAAGTCTTCCCCGTACTGATGAATGAGCGCGTCAAAGTCCTCGCCGCTTTCCGCCCGCGCGAGAAGCTCCTGCGCGTACGCGAGATTTTCCTCCGGGGTTTTTCCGTTGTCGGACGCCACGAGAATCTGCTTGACACGAATGAAGTCGTCACTGTCAAAAACGGCCTGCAGGGTTTCGTCGTCGACCGGAATTTCTCCGCGTTCTACCATTTCCTGAAGAAGCTCCTCCGCGAGAATGTCGTTGCGCACGATGAAGCGGTAGACGCTGTCGTTCATGTTGTATTCCGCGATGGCAGCGGCGTAAGCTTCGTAGTCGTAATCGTATTCCTCATAGATATTGTCCATCATGATGTCCAGGGTGTCCGTTACGTAGGAGTCGTCCACTTGAATACCGTATTCTCCGCACATGGCCAGCGTCGCGTACAGCCCGATCAGCGATTCTTCCACGTCCTCGTTCAGTTCGTTCAGCAGGGCAGCGCCGGATTCCCCGAGCCAGATGTCCGGTGTTTCTCCGGCTTCATAGGTTTTCTTGTAATTCAGCGCGACATAGCGGTAAATCTCAAGAGGAATCTCATATCCGCTGACGGTCATGACAACCACCTGATCCTCTTTCGAGCTTTCGAGGACCTTTTTCTCATCACGGCACGCTGTCATGGACAACAGCACACAGCACGCGGCAGCCCCCGCCGCAAAACGAGTTTTGTTTTTCATGCAAAATCTCCGGTTGGAAAAATATATCCTAATAAATATAGCAAAATCTGATGAATACGGTATGAACAGGTATCGCGTTTTCGGTAAACAAACGGTGCGGCAGAAAAACCGCGGTTTTTCCCGCTCCTTCGTGAGTATTCGCTCTTCCATCTCCTTGGCTTTGAGCGATGGCCCAGTTCATCCTATTTGGACGAACACCAAAAAATCTATTGCAATCAGGCACCTGGTATGTTATAATATTTGTAATAGAAATACAAAAAATAACGCAGGTGATAAGATGGATGATTTTACTTCAAGAGTAAATCTGCAAAAAATTATTGATGAGAAGGAGCTGCGGGTTTTGTATACGCCAGACGACCCGAAGCA
>JBJFGC010000099.1:0-4694 GCA_051892315.1 Eubacteriales bacterium | reverse complement strand
TGCATGTCCTTCCCCGAGAAAATGCCAAACAGCTCCAGCTCATGTGCGGTCAGACCCGTTTCTTCCAGCAGTTCTCTTTTGGCCGCTTCCTCAACCGCTTCATCCAGTTCGACCGAACCACCGGCATATCCCCAGCAATGATTGTCACTCCTCAGCTGAAGTAAAATTCTCCCGCATTCATCTTCGACAATAACGCTTGCTCCAACCTGCAGCAAAGTACGATGTCCGACGATTTTTCTTAAATCCATGATGTAATTTGACATAAGACCCCTCCTGTATGATAAATGGATCCTGCACTTTTTTCCGAATTAAGAATAGCAGAAAAATGTAAAAAATTCTACCGCCTGCAGAAAGAACGCCCGAACAAGATCAACTTTCTTTTCGGGCGTTCCTGATCGGTTGCTCTCCGACACTGTTATTTTCTGTGAATCTCGTAAATCGCGCCGCCGCAGCCGTTGAGATAAATCACGTCGTCCGTGACCTCCTTCACCGACCAGTACCAGCCGCCGTCCGGGGGGAATGCACAGCTGTCCGGACGGAAGCATTCCTCCATCGGATGGTAGTCCGACATGGAATCGCGATTGTCCCGCAGCATCCGGCATTCGTTTGCGCGCAGACAAATGGGCGAGCGCATCGCCCAGCCCTTGTCGCAGTAGCCGTTCTGGCCAACGCGGCAATAGATGTAGTCCTCCCCGACGTCATAGAGAATCGAGTATTTCTCGGTGTCAATCATGGCAAGCGTGTTTTTCTCACCGTACGCAAAACGCTGTCCGACATTCCACTTCGCCATCTTTTCCGCTACCGTCCTATCCTCCCCCGCTTCGTAGTGCCGGTCAAACATCTGCACATCCATGGACTCCGCGAGCGCCAGACGGAACACCTGTCCGTCGTACATCGTGTAGACAAGCGTGTCCCCGTCCAGCACTGCGGTGTCGCCCTCGTGGTCCTTCTGCGGACTTACCCTGGAATACGTGTTGTACGGCTCGTTCTGCCCGTAGACCACGCCGACAACACCCAAATCACGATGCGCCAGAACGGAGGCAATCCGGCCGTCCGCCATGCGCAGGTACGCCATGCGAAGTTCGTCCGTGATGGCAACCGTCGCGTTTTCGCCGATCCAGATGCCGTTCATGCCGTTCTCTGCCTTTGCAGGCTCGGACCTTTGGACCGTCCGCGGCGTTTCTCTCGTGTAGTCGATCACGCACAGTGCCGGTTTGCTCATGTCGTCAACCGGATTCAGCCAGCCGCGGCCGTACAGAGCCGCGACAAGTCCGGAAACGCCGGTAAACTCATACACAAACGCGCCCGTATGACGCGCCGTCCGGCGGATGTGCTCCGGCGCGTGCTCGGTGGTAACGCGGACGGCCAGGTCGAGATTCCGCTCCAGAACCTCGCGGAAGATCTTCACCGAAGCGTCAAGCAGCTCCGGAAGCCCGTCAAATTCCGCGGGGCTGTAGACAGCAAAGTTCGGTTGGTCGTTCATGACGTAACCGTTTTCACGCTGATGCTCCTTGCAGTCCTCCGGCAGATAGGCAAAGCAGCCGATGCCGGTGCAGGAAATCGGCTCAAGAAGCTTTGATGTGAAGTTCTGCGCATTCCGAAGCTGTCCGAAATTGATGGCGATCACACCGCCGCGCCCGTCCGCGGAACGTCCCTCATAAATGCCGTGAATGCCCTCGCCGTCCTTCGGCTGTCCGGCAAGAGAGGAACAGCGTCCCCAGACAATGCCGCGTCCGCGTCCGCCGTGGAGATAGCTGTACACGTCATCGTCCGGAAAATCGCCGTATTTGTCCCGCACAGCCTTCTCATGCTCCCGCAGCGCAAAGGTACTGCACAGCATGACCGCCTGCCAGCGCAGCAGATTTTCATCCGCGAAACGCTTCCCGTAGGTTTTCCGGAACGCGCTGCCGAACGTCTCCGCAAATCTCACCGCCGCATCGTCAAGGACCGGCTGAATCTTCTCCTGAATCTCTCCGGTGCATTCGTCCGTGAAAATCGGGATGCTTGCCTGATACCGCCCGTTTTTCTTCATGAGGAGATGCTTGTCCATCAGAAAATCCACCTCATCCTCCAGATAAGGAGCGGCGACGCCAAGTTCCATACTCATCTCCTGCATCGTAACGGGCATGTAATACGACGCCTCAAGGATATTGCCGAGGATTTTCCGCTGACGGAAGACGCGGTAAAGCTCGTCGTTACCGGCGTGCGTCCCGTAGAAGTCAATCTCAAACATTTTCGGGTTGTAGCTTTTTTCGCCAAAAGTCCGGTTCATACGCATACCTTCTTTCAGAATTTTTCTCGCGCGGAACAGGTAATACTTCACCATTTCCACACTGGTGCCGAGGGTTTCTGCAATCGCCGCACAGGATTTGTCTTCCATATAATACAGCACCGTCGCCGTCCGGTATTCCTCTGACAGCAGAGACAGCTCACGCCGGAGCAGAACAAGGTCCTCGCGGAGAATCACCTCGTCCTGTACGGGATTGCGGTCAGCGGCAGCCTCGTCCACGACGTCCGTCTCCGCGGGACGCTTTCCGCGCAGATAATTCACAAACGTATTCTCGGCGACGCGCCACATAAACGCGTAGAACTTCCCTTCGTCACGCAGACGCGGCGCGGATTTCAGCAGCGCATACAGAATGTCGCTCGCCAGAATCTCCGCCTCTTTCGGGTCAGACAAACGGGACAGCGCAAAGCCGAAAACGGTCTTCATGTTTTCGGCGGTCAGCCGGTTGACGGTTTCAATCTCCATTTTGAACTCTCCTGTGCCATATCGATTGCTCTCGTACATACAGTCGAAAAAAGCGGAAAACGGTTAATCGGTTTCCTGAAAAAATTTTTCCGTAAATGCACAAATCAGCCTTGTCACATTTTATTGACAGAAAGAAAAATATGAGGTATACTGAAGCTGACCCTGTCCAGCCCCAAATCGGAGAAAGCAGACAATACAAGAATTTTTGATTTTTTATAGAGGAGACTTTTCATGAAAGAACTTGCAAAAGGTCAATGGACAAAAGAACAGGCGTGGAACTGGTACAACCGTCAGCCATGGATTCGCGGATGGTGCGGCTATCCGTCCAATTGTGTGAATCGGATTGCCATGTGGCAGGCGTACAATCACAAGGAGGTCGCCGAACAGATCGATTACGAATTCGGACTTGCCGAAAGCATCGGATTCAATGCGGTACGCGCAATCGTACAGTTTGAAGCCTGGTGCTTCGAACATGATTCCTTTATGGAAAACCTCGAGGAATATCTGACAATGGCACATAACCACGGAATCCGTGTCATGCTCTGTCTCGGAAACGACTGCACGGTGCCCAAAAGCCGGTTCAAGCCGGTCGTATTCGGCGAACAGAAGATCGATTGGGGCTTCCACAGCGGAATCCGTCAAGGGCCTCACACCGGAGACTACCGTGAGCCCGGGTATATGCTTCTCGACGAGCCGGAATACGAGAAAAAATACTACGAAATGGTCGCCGAGCTTGCGGACAACTATGGTCAGGACGACCGGATTCAGCTGTGGGACGTGTGGAACGAGCCCGGCAACTCCAACCGCGGAAACATGAGCCTTCGCGCAATGGAAAAATTCTTTGAAATTCTCCGCGAAAAAAAGGTAAAGCAGCCCCTGACCGCCGACGGATACCGTATGGCAACGGATGTGGCACAGGCGTCGGAAATTGAGATTCGCGCAATGGAGCTCTCCGACATTATCACCTTCCACTATTACGGACCGTACTCCAACATGGTTGTGCTTATCGAAAGCCTGAGACGGGAATACGACCGTCCGCTCATCAACAACGAATGGCTCAATCGATATGAAAACAACCGTTATCAGGAAATCTTCCCGCTGTTCTATCTTGAAAAAATCGGCTCATACAGCTGGGGACTGATGCAGGGCTATTCCCAGACCTTCGAGCCGTGGGGCGGCTACTTCATGAACGAGGCCTTCAAAAATGGCAGGCTCGACCTCACCAAATGGCAGCACGACTTATACCGCTTCAATGGATACCCATACGACCCGAATGAGATTGAAATTATCAAACGCTTCTGCACCCTCGCAGAACGGCGCGACGGCAGACGGTAAAAAACGCCGCCGGAGCTGCCCAAACGTTGGCACCCTCCTTCCCGCGGACACGCGGAGAGGAGGGTGTTTGCCTTCTGCTTGTTATATTTTAATTTTTTTGATTTCCTCCGCGTAATACTGTACCAGCTCAAATTTCGTCCCCGGCATCAGTCGGTGGTCCGGACACGGCAGGAATCCGCCGAGGCTGACAAGGCGCTTCATACGTTCGATTTCCGCGTCAACGGCGGCCTTATCCTTGCGAAGCGCAGTTTTGTCCATACCGCCTACGCCCAGCATACCCTTACCGAATTTTTTCCGTGCTGGCTCAAACTGGTCCCCCCATACGCCGACCTCAATCGGGAACATCGTATTGACGCCGTTTTCAAACCACGTCGGCAGGAGCTTTTCCGTAACGCCGTCGCAGTCCAACGAAATGATATCGATGCCGTACTTATGGCAGAGGTCGTTCCGTTTCTTGTAATGCTTTGCGCAAAGCTCGTCGAATATTTCAGGAGAAAGGAGCGGTCCGTTTTTGAAGCAAATATCCTCCCAATAATGGGCAAAATCGAATTTCGCGCCGGTTTCAAGGATAGCTTCCGCGCACTGATACTGCATCTCCGCATACGTA
>JBJFGC010000098.1:0-4695 GCA_051892315.1 Eubacteriales bacterium | reverse complement strand
TGGAGACGGTGGCGGTATAAGCGCAGAGCGGGGTCTCCGGGGTTTGCCCCGGGTACCCCGCTATTTGGAAAACGTCCCCGCTGTCAGCTTCCTATCCGCAGGACCTCATCCGCGGAGGGAGAGGGAGCGTGAGTGATGTAGAGAACACAGCGGGCGTGGGAGAGGAGAACGCGTTCCAGCCAGACGGAGGCGTGCGCGTCCAGATGGTTGAACGGCTCGTCCAGAAGGAGAATCGGGGCATTCTTCAGAAAGGCGCGCGCAAGAGAGATTTTCTGCTTCTCCCCGCCGGACAGTTCGCCGGAACCGGCGCGGATGACGCGGGAGGACAGCGCCTCAAGCCCCAGCTCTGCGAGAACGGCGTCAACCTCTGCGTCCGTGGCCGCGGGATTTCCCAGATGAACGTTCTCGCGCACCGTTCCCGTGAACAGATACGGATCCTGCGGTGCGTACGCAAGCCGCTCCCGCCATTTTGCAGGCGACACTTCGGACAGCTCCGCCTGCTCCGCACCGTTTAACAGCAGACGTCCGTCCCACGGACCGAGAAGACCGCCGAGAATCCGCAGAAGCGTCGATTTCCCGCTTCCGTTTGCTCCGCAGATGGCGGTTGTTCCTGTGAGTTGGATCCGGAACGACAGCTTTTTCAAGGCCGCGCGGTCCTGCCCCTCGTAGGTGAACGACAGACCGTCCGCCTGAATTTCGCGGACGTCGCCGGGCTCGCGGCCGGATGTGCGTTCCTCCCGTTCGTAGAATAGCTCCATCCGCTCCACGCTGTTCGTCAGCTTCGGAACCATGCGGATGACCCCGCCGATCGTGCCCATGACCGTCCCGAAAACGCCAAAATACCCCATCATGGCCGCCACGGTCCCCGGCGTAATGTCCCCGCGCGCCGCTAAAACCGCGCCGGACAGGAGAACCGCGAATGTACAGAACGCCTCAAGAAAGGACGAAATCCCGCCCGCGACGCGGCTGCAGCGGATGCTTTTGGCCTGAACGTCCCGGAAATAGGCCTTGTACGCTGCGTCCAGACGACCGAGCAGCGCCGCGGATAAGCCGTACTGCTTGACCGTGTGCGGCTGACGAACCAGCTCCTCCTCGTAGGAGGAAACCTTCGACCGGTACTCGCGTGTCTGCCGGTCGTATTTTTGTTCCAGCTTCCGTACCGCGGCGGGGACGGTCAGCCGAAGAACGGAAATCGCCAGCACAAGCAGCGTGTAGACAGGACTGAGCGAGAACGTGCTGTACAGCAGATACGCGAGAGTGACCGCCGCCTTCGCGGAGTCCGAGACGATGCTCTCGAAATTGCAGCGCATATCCACGGAGTCCCATTCGAGCCGTTTACGGATGTCCCCTGCGTCGTACTGCAGAACCGAGGCGTATTCTTTGTCCAGAAACCGCCCGAAAATCATCCGCTCGTGAAGAACGGAAGTGAGAATGGCAAAATAGTTGCAGATGTAGCTGAGTACCGGCATGACCAGAACGGTCACGCCGACGCAGGCGAGGAGCTTCCAGAGATTGGACAGCCCGAACGTGAAGTCCAGCTGAAATACCGCGTCCGCAAACTGACCGAGAATTCCGGCGGTGAGGACGGCGAGAATCCCTTCGAGACACGCCTGCGCGCCGTAAAGAAGGGTCGGGAGGGTAACTGCGCGGATGCAGTCCGCGTAAATGTTCCGATGGATGCGTTTTTTATCGTTCATGGATGATTCCTCCGTTTGTGATAAGATACCGGTCGGCCGGAACCGTGTCAAAGATTCGGTCGTGCGAGACGACGACTGCGCCGCCGCGTTCGGTCAGCCGGCGGCACAGCAGACGCCGGCTTGCGTCGTCCAGAGAATTGGTCGGTTCGTCCAGAAGGAGCAGCTGCGCGTCCGACGCCAGCCCGAGGGATAAGAACACCTTTTTCCGCTCCCCGCCCGACAGCGTATTGATGGGCTGTCCAAGCTGCCCGTCCGTCAGACCGAACCCGCGTGCGCCGTCGGCCGCCCGCGCGGCGTTTTCCGGCGGGAGCGCCATCCGGTACAGCTCTGCGGCTGAAAAACCGAACGACGCGTCCTCTTGCGGAAGATAGAAGACCCCGTCCGCTGAGAGAAACCGCAGCGATTCCGGCGGGATCCCGCCGACCGTGACCTGTCCCATGTCCGCCCGCAGCAGACCGGTGAACAGCCGGAGCAGCGTTGATTTGCCGGCGCCGTTCGCACCATGCAGCAGGACCACGCCTCCCGCGTCGATGCGCGCCGAAACGTCCCGCAGAACCGCGCCGTCTCCGTAGGAAAGCGATACGTGGTCCAGCGCAAGGGGGAGGACGTTTTCCGGCAGGGGACGGGTCTCCGCGCCGCTTTCACGGAACCACGCGGACATCCGTTCCTCCGCTGTTTTGGCGACGGCAAAATCCGGAACCGCCGCGAAAATGCCCTTGACCGCGCCGAACAGTCCGCCGGAGAGCGCGATGGCCGCCACCGCTGTGTCCAGCGGCGTCACGCCGGTCAGCACGAACGCGCCCAGCACACCGTAGGTTCCGTATTTGAGCAGGTTCTCCACAAACGCGTCCATGGAATCTTCGATCCGTCCGGTAATCTCCGCGCGGCTGCAGACACGCAGGTACTTTTTCTGGAACGCTGCCATCCGGCCGAGCCACCACTGCTTCAGGCCGTACATTTTGATTTCGGTGAAGCCGTAATAAATTTCCAGCGTCCGGTCGGTGTATTCGGCTTCGATGTCCTGATAATCGTCATAATTCTGCTGCATATACCGCCGGACGAGAAACGGCGGCGCCATCTGGACGAGCGAAAAGGCCAGCAGAACCAGCGCACACGGCACACTCTGTCTCAGCAGATCGACGAAATACACCGCAGCGGTGAGCAGTCCGGTGAAGAAGCCGGGGTAGAGGTTCGTGCTTTTGCCTGTGACGGTTGAGAATTCCTCGTTCAGGGATTCGACCGCCTTGCCGTGCTCGGTGGCGTACAGAACGTGGAGGGGGCAGCCGAGAAAGCGTCGGTACAGCTCCATTTTGCAGCGGTGCAGCGCGGCCGAAGAAGCCCGGTCGTACGCGATGCCGGTGAATCCATCGAACAGACGCAGTCCGACGATGAGCGCAAGAAGCGCGAGTCCGCTTTGCACGACGGCGGCAGTCTGTCCGTCGACGGCGGCAGACACCAGCGCGGCGGAAAACCTCGCGGTAAGCAGTCCGAAGGGGATGGGAAAGAGACGCAGAACCCACGCGGCAAGGCTGATCCGCCGCAGCATGGGAGAGAAAACCCGGGATGCGGTTTGTTGTTTCATGATAGAAAAGATCCTTTCTGAATCGTGTAAGAAAAATCCGGAAGGGGAAGTCGATGGGATTCGCGGGGGAAAGAACAAAGTTTGTGCGGATTTTTGGTTGGATTTGCACGGCATCCTGTTCATTCATTTTTTGAAAGCTTTTGCGGAGAGCGGAGACCGGGGCGGGTGCAGGTACCTCCGCCCGGGTCATCCGCGGCAGCAAAAAAAGCAGAGAGGGTACCGGGTGACCCTCTCTGCCGCGTTCCGAACAAAAAAGGTCACGGACGAAGCATCCGTGACCGAAAAACCAATTTCCGACCGGCAAAAGGCATTACAAACAAAAGCTCAGCGGAAACTGTGCTTTTTTCCTTTTCCCGACGTACCTGATTTTTTAAAAAATCAGGAGATTAGGCTCCGCACAATGTTCGTCGTTACTTTCTATGAACGGAGCGCGCAAGTTCAAAACCTGCGATAAGAGAAAGTTTCATGAAAACCTCCGAAAATATGGTTCATGAAGTTGTATTCAGTATACCACGGATGGGGAGGTTTGTCAAGGACTTTGGACGGTTTCTTTGGCGTGCGCCCGCAGCTTTTCCCAAAGTGCGGACGAAGGTTCTTTGTTGCACCAATAAAGTTCTTTTCTGAATTATTTTGATTTTCTTTACATTTTTTCTATAGAATCCGCGGGAGGGGCGGGGGTATACTATAGAAGCTTATTTTGAATTTATTGAAAGGTTTGTTATGCTTCGTTTAACGAACATTACCAAATGCTACCCCTCCGGCAGCGTGACGGCGCTGCGCGGGGTTTCGGTCGCGTTCCGGCCGAACGAGTTTGTGTCCATCCTCGGACCGTCCGGCTGCGGGAAGACCACCCTTCTCAACATCATCGGCGGTCTTGACCGGTATTCTTCCGGCGAGCTGTCTGTGCGCGGCACCCCCACCACCGACTTCTGCGACCGTGACTGGGATTTCTACCGCAACCACTCCATCGGCTTCGTCTTTCAGAGCTACAACCTCATTCCCCACCAGACCGTTCTCGCCAACGTCGAGCTGGCTCTCACCCTTTCCGGCGTCTCCCGCGCCGAACGCAGAAAACGCGCCGCAGAGGCTCTTGAGGCCGTCGGTCTCGGCGACCAGCTCCGCAAAAAGCCCAGCCAGATGTCCGGCGGTCAGATGCAGCGCGTCGCCATCGCGCGCGCCCTTGTCAATGACCCCGATATCCTCCTCGCCGATGAACCGACCGGCGCCCTTGACTCCGAAACCAGCGTTCAGATTATGGAAATCCTCCGCAAAATCGCGGAAAAAAAGCTCATCATCATGGTCACGCATAACCCCGACCTTGCCGAACGCTACTCCACCCGCATCATCCGCCTTCTCGACGGACGCGTCGTCTCCGACTCCAATCCCTATTCCCCCGACGAGGAGGCCGAGGAAACC
>JBJFGC010000097.1:0-4704 GCA_051892315.1 Eubacteriales bacterium | reverse complement strand
CTTTTTGTAAATATATTATAAAATTACGTTTTTTATGGGATGGAGCCGGAAAACGCTGGCCGGAGCCCCCCTTTTCTTTAACTACATTTGTTATGATTTTTACAATTCATAGCCTTGACACATTCTTTTTTTTGTGCTATAATGACTTACGCATACAGATGGTTTGTATGTTCCATCTGAATTTTTTAACGGTTTTGAAAGGCAATCTCATGAAAAAGACAGCTCTCGTTCTTCTCTCTGCGCTGCTCATGTTCTCGCTTGTCCCTGTCTCCGTATCGGCAGCTGACACGTGGGTCACAGACGGTCTCGCCGCTCTGTATGACGGCGCAAACAACACCGCATCCGGCCAGAACAAGGAAACCCTTACCTGGGAAGACACCTCCGGCAACGGCATCAACTTCGACATCGACCTTGACGACAGCAACTACTGGACCGACAATGCATACCACGCAAATTCCGCTTGGTGCTACTTTGACGATGCCATCGTCGACGTGGTAAACGGCGAAAACTTCAGCGTGGAAATCGTGTTCGGTGAATTCACCGGCTACGGCGCATCCTTCAATACCTTCCTTAACTCCGATAACGACAACTTTGCGTGGTTCATCCGCAACGACGGCGACTACCTTGAATTCAAGAACGCCGGCAACGCAAGACCGAAGGTTCCCGGCGGTATGGATTTTGTCAACAATTCCACCCTTACCATCACCTTCGACCTGAACGAATGCGAATGCAACATGTACGTTGACGGCGAGCTCATCGGCCAGGAATTCCCGGCTTCCACCGTTGGCGCAGATACCATGTTCCTTGCTCACGCGGACGCCTCCCGTAACTGGGAAGCTGACGTCCACTGCATCCGCTTCTACACCACGACCCTGACTGCAGAACAGATTGCCGCAAATGCAGCCGTTGACCAGGCGAAGTACTTCTCCGGCGCTGCCGCAGAAGCTGCACCGGCGGAAGTTGAAGAAGCTCCCGCAGCGGAAGAACCCGCACCGGTTGAAGCTGAAGCTGAAGCAGAAGCTCCTGTTGAAGAAGCTGCCGCACCGGTGGAAGCAGAGGCAGAAGAAGCGCCTGCAGAAGAACCCGTCATCGCTCCCGCACCGACGGCTGCTCCGCAGACCTTCGACTTCGGCATCGCCGCAGCAGTCGCAGCGGTTGTATCCCTTGCAGGCTACGCAGTCTCCAAAAAATCCAGATAACCCCAAGCCAAATCCCCGGGAGGCGACGTTTCCGTCACCTCCCGTTTTGTGTTATCAAGTGAATTCCATAAAGCCCCTTCCCATGAAACCTCCCCTATTTCAATCTACAGAAAGTGAGTCGTTATGAAAAAAGTTCTTTCCGGGATTCTGGCGCTGCTTCTCGGCGTTTCCCTGACGCTTTCCGTTTCGGCCGCCGCGGACGACATTCTGCTGCCTGAAGTAACAGCGTCAAACGTTTTCACGGCGCCGGCCATCATTACCGAGGTGAACACCGCGGAGGAACTGGCGGCGCTGGACGCAGCACGGCCGAATACCGCCATCTTCACCGTAAATGACCGCGGCGAGGTCCTTCTTGACGGCTCCGTCGTCGGTACGGCGTCCGAAACCGCCGCGCGCTGCGAAAACATTCTGCCCGCGTTCGCGGTTTCTTCCGAAACGGCCGTGGACGCCGTCCTTGCCGACCTCGACGCCGCCGGAATCCATGACTTTTTCCTGATCTCCGAAAGCAGCGCCCTTCTCGACCGCGCCATCGAACAGACCATCTGGGCGCGCACGGTCCTGCGCGTTACCGATGCTTACCGGGATGCCGACGGAAACTATGACCTCATGAAGATCCGCGGCGACGCCAATTCCGTGGGCTGTCACGTGGTCCTCCTGCCCGTGGAAATTTCCAACCGGTCGACCGCCGATTACCTCCAGCGCCGTCTCATCGGCGTCTGGACTTCCGCGCCCGACGCGAACTACGGCACAATGGCCGCCATTCTCTCCGGCGGCAACGGTATCGTAACCCGTGACGTGACCGGCGCAAAAGCCGCGCTTGCCGAAAATTTTGAGAAAAATACCATGACCCGTCAGGTTCTCATCATCGGGCACCGCGGTCTGCCCGGATCCTATCCCGAAAATACCATCGAAGGCTCCCTGCTTGCCGTGGAGGCCGGCGCGGACATCGTGGAAAACGACATCTACCTCACCCGCGACAACGTGCTGGTCATCATGCACGACAGCGACATCAGCCGCACCACCAACGGCACCGGAAACATCGAGGACTTCACCCTCGATCAGCTCAAGGTCTTTCGCGTCGATACTCACGCCGCCTGCACCGACTGGCGTATTCCCACGCTGGAGGAATATTTCATCGAGTGGAAAAAGATGGATACGGACAAACAGCTTTTTGTCGAAATCAAGTCCGGAAAACCGGAGGCGATCGACGAGTTTGTCCGTCTGGTGAAGGAATACGACATCGCGGATCAGGTCAGCGTCATTTCCTTCTCGCAGGACCAGCTGAACCGCCTGCACGACGCGATGCCGGAGATGTCCATCGGCTATCTGACCAGCGGTATGCTCACCGAGGATGTTCGGCAGAGCCTCAAGAGCGTCATCCGCATTGTCCAGAAGATGGAAACAACCTTCAATCACGATTCCGGCGGCATCACAAAGACCTACTTTGACCAGCTTAACCTCCACGGCATCACCCATTGGCCATGGACGTACCGGGATCAGAGTGAATTCATCAAGCACTTTCTCATCGGTCTGAACGGACTGACGACGGACTACGCGAACTGGATTGGTGAAACGGTGAAATACTGCTGCGTCGGCGAAGGGCTGGCGGACACAGAGCTGACCCTTATCGAGGGAGAGACCCTCACGGATGTCTTCCGCACGATGAAGTACAACGGCGTCAGCGCGCCGGGCGGCGACATCCGGATTGTCGCGGGCGGCGAACATCTTTCCGCGGACGGAAACACTCTTACCGCACTCTCCCCCGGGGAAGCCTACCTCTACGCCGTCGCGCAGACCGCGGTCATCACCAAGCCCATCCGCGCGACCAGCGATCTCATCAAAGTCACAATCATGCCGGCCTCTGCCGAATCCGTGTCCACAGCTGAGACGCCGGAAGCAGCTGAGACATCGGAGACACCGGAGGCAACGGAAGCAACGGCAACAGCCGAAACAGCCGAAGCGGCCCCTGCTTCCACCTCATCCGCTGCCGCCATCGCAGCAGCCGGCGCTGTGCTGCTCGTACTCGCTGCCGGGACGATAGTGGCTGTACAGAGGAAAAAATAACGTTTTCGCCTCCCCATCCAAACCATTTCCGCCCTTTCGGCTTATATGAGACAAAATAAGGTGCAGACCATTCCATCTGCACCTTATTTTCATGATTCTTTCCCCCATTTTTAAAGGGGGTGCGGGGGAAAGCTTTTTTCAGGGAAAAGTTTCCCCCGCGCATCCCGTCCCCCTCATTCACCCAGAATTTCTGCAATATGGTCGAGGTCCGCCTCGTTCCAGTCGGGGTTGACCATAACATAGGCGGTACGGCTCAAAAGGTCGAGGGAGCGGGGGCACATGTCCGCCGTATAGTTCTGCTGAAGGTGGGCGTTGGCTTCCATGCGGAAGGGGTCCATGGCCGGATGAAGCGCGCCGCGGCGTTCCATAATCTGGGTCCAGTTGGTGTAGACGTGCTTGCCGGTGTCGATGGGGATGGTGATGCCGAGTCCCCGCTCGCCGCAGCGTCCGGCAAAGGCACGTGCGTCCTCCGCGGTGTCAAAGCGCAGCGCAAGGGTCGTGCCGCAGTCGCCGTTTGTGTCGTGGGACGGAGCCATGCGCAGCGATGCGGGCAGACGCTGTGCCAGAGCCTTCCGGTTCCGGCGCAGGTCCGCAAGAAGACCCGGCAGGCGCTGGAGCTGTACGCGGAGAATCGCGCCGGTGATATCGGAAACGCGGAACTCCGTTCCGCCGAACAGCGGCTCGTCGATTCCGTTTAACTGGTCGCCGAAGAACGCAACCGCGCTGGCGTCATGGTAAATCAGTGCACGCTCGTAAATGGTCCGGTCGTTCGTAACCAGCGCGCCGCCTTCGCCCGCGGTGATAACCTTGAAATAGTTATAACTGTATGCGCCGGCGTGTCCGATGGAGCCGAGGAGGCGTCCGTGGTACGCGCCGCCGTCCGCCTGGCAGGCGTCCTCCAGCACGCGGAAGCCGTGCTTCTCCGAGAGCGCCATAATCGCATCCATATTGGACGGGAACCCCTGAATATGCACCGGAAGAACCGCCTTCGTGGCCGGACTGAGCTTTTTCTCCACGTCCGCCGCGTCGAGCGTCATCGTTTCGTCAATCTCCGCGATGACCGGAATCGCGCCGACCGCCGTGACCGCCAGCGCGGTCGCAATGTACGTGTACGCCGGCACAATCACCTCGTCCCCGGGGCCGATCCCCATGCCAATCAGGCCGGATACCAGCGCGCCGAAGCCCGACGTCATCAGAAGCGCGTACTCCGAACCGACAAATTTCTTCCACTCCTCTTCAAAATGGAACACCTCGCGCCCCGCGCCGTTAATCTTGAAAAAATCCCGGCTGAAAATCGCCCGCGCAACCGCATCCACTTCCTCTTGTCCGATTCGATACATAAATTTGATCCTCCTATGGTGTGTTTCTGTTCAATGTGAGTTGGAGGGGATTCGCGGGGGAAACTTTTGTTGAACAACGGAGATTCGCTGCGCGAACTCCG
>JBJFGC010000096.1:0-4743 GCA_051892315.1 Eubacteriales bacterium | reverse complement strand
TTCCCATCCGCATCGGCGTCAATGGCGGTTCGCTGGACCGGAAGATTCTGGCCAAATACGGCCGACCCTGTGCCGAGGCGTTGGCGGAATCCGCGCTGGACGAAGCGGAGCAGCTGGAGAACTGCGGATTTTCTGACATTGTTCTCTCCATCAAGTCCTCGGATCTCTCGGAAATGACGGCGGCGGCGGAGTTGGTTGCGCAAAGAACCGATTATCCCCTCCACCTCGGTGTGACCGAAGCAGGGGACGATTTTTCCGGATTGATTAAAAATTCGATGGGCATCGGTGCGCTCCTGCTGCGCGGAATTGGCGACACCATCCGTGTTTCGCTGACCGCTGATCCGGTGACAGAGGTGCGTGCGGGAAAGGAAATTCTGCAATCCCTCGGCCTTTACGAGGCGGGCGGCATTGATCTTGTGTCCTGTCCGACCTGCGGCCGGACGAAAATCGATCTCATTTCGCTCAGCAAAAGCTATCGTGCCGCAACGGAAAACCTTTGCACGAACGGAAAGCGTCTGACCGTCGCTCTCATGGGCTGCGCGGTCAACGGTCCAGGAGAGGCCAGAGAAGCGGACTTCGGCATTGCGGGCGGCGACGGTTTTGCTGTCCTGTTCCGCCGCGGTGAGGTTGTCCGCCGGGTCGAAGAAGACCATGTTCTGGAAGTCCTTCTTGAAGAAACCCGCGAAGCGCTGAACGGAATAAGGTTTTCTTGAAAACATCACGAAACAGAAAAAAAGAGGTAGAAAATGGCAGACAGAAGCCGGACGTTGTATGATATTTTCAAAAAAGCGGCACCGCTTGTCACCGGCGTTCATCGTGAAATTTTCGACTGTGCCACGGAAATTACCGTCAAAATTAACCGTGAACAGCGCATCGCAGAGGTGGGCTGCTTTTTGCCGCGCCTTTTTGCCAAAAAGGACATCTATTCCCTGGAGGCTCTTCTCCGTGAGACGTATGAGATGTCGCAGGTACGCATTCTCACACATTATGACTCGTCGCTGTTTTCTGCCGATTATATGAAGGACGTTCTCGCAGAGGCCGCACGGGTCGGCATCGTCGTCAATGGATTTTTTACAAAATACGAGCTTCAGATGACGGAAGACACCATCACCATGTTCCTTCCGTTTACGCACGGCGGACTGACGCTGCTTGACCTTGCACGGACTGCGGACGTCATTGCCGGTATTATCCACAGCGAGTTCGGACGGACCTACAAGGTTGAGATCCGGCAGGGCCGGAACGCCGAGGAGGAATATGCAGAGTTCATGGCCCATCAGCTTGAGAAGCTCAACAGCCAGTCGGCTACCATTGCCGCCGAGCATGAGCGGCTCATGGCGGAAGCGAAAAACGCCGGAACTCCCTCGGAAACCGCAGCTGCCGAGGAACGGGTGGTCCTGCCGCGTGTCGCCTCCCTCTTTGAAGGAGACGGCGCGGCGGAAGCTGTGGGAGATGGTAGGGTTCAATGCGGAAAAATTGTCTTCGACGTCAGTTCCCCGGAACTGGTTTTCGGCGAACGGTTTGAGGTGGAAGGCGTCGTTCCCCTGCGCTCCATTCGTGGAACGGCAAAAAACGCAGTGATTTTGTGTGAAGTGTTTGACATTCAGCAAAAGGAAACGCGGCGGGGCGACAAAGTTATGTTCACCATTGCCGCGACCGACCGGGATGCCTCCATTTACATAAAGACCACCGTTCCGATGGAAGCCGCGGCGGAGACAGAGGAACTGTTCGGCAAAGGAAAGGCATACGCTGTCCGCGGCAGCATCCGCCGGGACACGTTTGACAACGATCTGTACATGCAGTTCAGCGACATCATGAAGGTTTCCGTCGTGCCGCGCATGGATGAGTCCGTGAACAAACGCGTGGAACTGCACCTGCACACCTGCATGTCCGCGATGGACGCGACCATCAAGGCGGACGATATCGTCAAAACCGCGCACAAGTGGGGGCATCGGGCCGTCGCAATCACAGACCACGGCAATCTCCAGAGCTTTCCCGTTGCCATGCTGACTGCAGACGCGCTGAACGACGAAATCAAGGTTCTCTACGGCGTGGAGGCCTATTACGTCGACGATACCTCACGCGCGGCTTACCACGGGGAAGGCATTACGTTTGACGATGAGTTTGCTGTTTTTGACATTGAGACAACCGGTTTATCCGCCGCAACATGCAAAATTACGGAAATCGGTGCGGTTATCGTGAAAAACGGGGAAATTCTCGGACGCTTCAATTCGTTTGTGAACCCCGGCGTGCCGATTCCGCCGAATATTACCGAGCTGACCGGCATCACCGACGAAATGGTCGCGGACGCGCCGCCGGCTGCGGAGGTGCTGCAGGACTTTTTCTCCTTCATCGGAAACCGGATGCTCGTGGCGCACAACGCTTCGTTCGACACAGGCTTCATCCGTCAGGCGGCGGAGGAAGCGGGACTTCCGTTTGAGAATCCGTACCTCGACACCGTGGCCATGTCGCGCTACATGAACCCGACGCTGAAAAATCACAAACTTGATACCCTCGCCAAGCACTATCACCTCGGCGACTTCAACCACCATCGTGCTTCTGACGACGCGGAAATGCTGGCAGAGATTTTTACCTGCATGACCGACCGTCTGAAGGAGGAGGGCATTGACACCGTCTCCCGCATGAACTTCACAATGGCGGAGAAGGCCGACCCTCTGAAACTCAAGTCCTATCACCAGATTATTCTTGTGAAGAACCAGACGGGGATGAAAAACCTCTATCGGCTCGTCTCCGATTCGTATCTGAAGTACTATTATCGCCATCCCAGAATTCCCCGGACACTTCTTGAGGAATACCGTGAGGGACTGATTCTGGGCTCCGCCTGCGAAGCCGGCGAGCTGTTCACCGCGATGATGGAGGGAAAATCCGAAGCGGAGCTCATCGAAATTGCGCAGTTTTACGACTACCTTGAGATTCAGCCGATTTCCAACAACGACTTCATGATTCGGGAAGGGAAGGTGCCGGACGAGGAAACGCTCCGCAGCTTCAACCGCCGTATCGTTGAAATCGGTCGGAAGGCCGGACGTCCCGTCTGCGCAACCTGCGATGCACACTACAAGAACCCTGAGGACGAAATTTACCGCCGCATCATCCTTACCGGTCTTGGCTACAAGGATGCCGACCGGGAAACGAAGCTGTACTTCCGCACGACAGAGGAAATGCTGGAGGAATTCTCGTATCTTGGCGAAGACGTTGCCCGTGAGGTGGTCATTGAAAATCCAAACAAAATTGCGGACTCGATTGACGTTTGCCGTCCGATTCCGAAAGGAAACTACCCCCCGCACATCGACGGTGCTGAAGAGGAGCTGACCACCAAATGCTGGGCACTGGCAAAGGAATGGTACGGCGATCCTTTGCCGGAAATTGTGTCGGCACGCCTTGAAAGGGAACTGGACGCGATTATCAAGAACGGCTTTGCCATTATGTACATCATTGCCCGCAAGCTCGTGGAAAACAGCGAGTCGAAGGGATATCAGGTGGGATCGCGCGGTTCGGTCGGCTCTTCTTTCGCTGCAACAATGGCGGGAATCACGAAGGTCAATCCGCTTCCGCCGCACTACCGCTGTCCGAAATGCCGCTGGTCCGAGTTCTATGAGGGCGGCGCATACGGTTCCGGCTTTGACCTGCCGGATCGGAAGTGTCCGAACTGCGGGACCGACCTGTACCGCGACGGGCATGACATCCCCTTTGAGACCTTCCTCGGCTTCAAGGGGGACAAGACGCCGGACATTGACTTAAACTTCTCCGGCGACGTCCAGGGAGACGCGCACAAATTCACGGAAGTGCTGTTCGGTGCAGGCAAGGCGTTCAAGGCGGGAACCATCGGGACCCTTGCTGACAAAACGGCGTACGGTTTTGCTGCGAAATTTCTCGAAGGGAAGGGAATTTCCGTGAATCGTGCCGAGATGGACCGTCTGGTTGCAGGCTGCCTTGGAACGAAGCGTACGACAGGGCAGCATCCGGGCGGTATCATTGTCGTGCCGCGCGAATACGACATTTACGATTTTTCGCCGATTCAGCATCCGGCGGAGGATCCGAATTCCGACATCATCACGACCCACTTTGAATTCAAGTACCTCCACGACACAATCCTGAAGCTCGATATCCTCGGACACGATATTCCGACCAAATACAAGCGTCTGGAGGAATACACCGGCTACAGTGTTCTTGATGTTCCAATGAGCGATCCGGCCGTGTACAAGAGCTTTACTTCGACGGAACCGATCGGCGTCACACCGGAGCAGATTGACTCGAAGACGGCGACGCTGGGGCTTCCGGAAATGGGAACCCGCTTCATCCGCGGGGTTCTGATGGAGGCACAGCCGAAGAATTTCACAGACCTTCTGCAGATTTCCGGTCTGACCCACGGCACCGGCTGCTGGCTCGGCAACGCGGAGGAGCTGATCAATAACAAAATCTGTACGATTTCTGACGTGATCGGGTGCCGTGACGACATCATGATGACGCTGATTCACAAGTACGGCATGGAAAAAAGCCTGTCGTTCAAGATCATGGAATTCGTCCGGAAGAACAAAAAGGGAGCCATCATTCCGCAGGACATGCAGGACGCGATGCTCTCCGCCGGCGTTCCTCAGTGGTACATCGACTCCCTGCAGAAAATCCGCTACATGTTCCCGAAGGCGCACGCGGCGGCCTACGTTATTGACGCGATTCGTCTGATGTGGTACAAAATCTACTATCCGGTGGAATTTTATGCGGCGTACT